>WNEB01000205.1 GCA_009914575.1 Burkholderia gladioli | reverse complement strand
GCCTTCACGACCAAGCTTCAATTGCTCGTCGAACCGCTGCGCCAGACGTTGACCTACGACCAAGGCCGCGAGATGGCGCGACATGCCGAACTGACAGCCGCGACCAACGTTCGCGTCTACTTCTGCGACCCGCACAGCCCTTGGCAGCGCGGCACGTGTGAGAACACCAACGGCCTGCTGCGCCAGTACTTGCCCAAGGGCACGGATCTGTCCATCTACTCTCAAGACGACCTCGATGCGATTGCCGACTTACTCAACACTCGACCACGCGCCGGACTGAACTGGCACACCCCTTTGCAAATCCTGGCTCAGGTTCTGGCTAACCCCGCCGACCGCGTTCCAGCCCATTAACCAGCGGTGTGTTGCACTTCACTCTTGAAACCGCCCCTTGACGTCGCTGCTGCGCTTGCGGAACACCAGATCCCACACGCCGTGGCCGAGCCGCAGGCCCAGCCGCTCGAATTTCGTGATCGGGCGGTAGTCGGGGCGCGGCGCGTAGCCGTCGGCCGTGTTCTCGAGATGCGGATCCGCGGCCAGCACTTCGAGCATCTGCTCGGCGTAGTTCTGCCAGTCGGTCGCGCAGTGAAGATAGGCGCCCGGTTTCAGGCGCGACACGAGTTGCGTGACGAACGGCGGCTGGATCAGCCGGCGCTTGTGATGGCGAGCCTTGTGCCACGGATCGGGGAAGAAGATGTGCACGCCGTCGAGGCTGTCCGGCGCGAGCATGTTTTCGAGCACCTCGACCGCATCGTGCTGGATGATGCGGATGTTCGTCAGATCCTGCTCGCCGATCAGCTTGAGCAGCGCGCCCACGCCCGGTTCGTGCACTTCGACGCCGAGGAAATCGTCGTCGCGGCGATGCGCGGCGATTTCCGCCGTCGACGCGCCCATGCCGAAGCCGATTTCGAGGATGCGCGGCGCGTTGCGGTTGAACACGGCGGGCCAGTCGGGATTTTCAGGCGCGTACGGCACCACGTAGCGCGGGCCGAATTCGTCGAGCGCGCGGCGCTGGCCCGTCGACACGCGGCCGGCGCGCGTCACGAAGCTGCGGATACGGCGCAGGTGCAGCGGATTGACGTCGTCGGCCGGCGTATCGGGAGTGGCATCGTCGGGCGCGCCGTCTTGCGGCAGGCCGGTGTCGTCGGGAGTGTGGCTCATCGTGGTCTGAAAGGCGAATTGCGCGCGGGTGCGTGAGCACCGTGGCGCCGCGCGTTCGGCCGGGCGGGGCAGGGCCCGTGGCCGGTACGAAAAAGCCGCCTTCGGTGAGGCGGCTTCGCGCGTGGTTAGGGCCGAAGCGGGGCGCCGAGATTGCGATACGGAGATGCTGGAGCGGGCGATGGGAATCGAACCCACGTCATCAGCTTGGGAAGCTGAGGTAATGGCCATTATACGACGCCCGCAGAACACAAAATTTTACAGGGAGATCGCTCCACAGGGCAAGCCCGCGATCCCCGATGCGATGCTGCCATGCATTGCCACATCTGCCTCCGAGCGCCTACAGTTGAGGCCAACTGCCCCTCCACAGCCCAAAGGATTCCCGTGTTCCCCTCGATCGTCGCGATCTTAGTCGGCGCCGGCCTCGGCGCCTTGCTTCGCTGGGGCCTGAGCCTGGCCCTGAACCTCGTCGTGCCGAACCTGCCGCTCGGCACGCTGGCCTCGAACCTGATCGGCGGCTACCTGATCGGCGTCGCGATCGTCTTTTTCGGTGCGAAGGCCGGCCTCGCGCCCGAGTGGCGCCTGTTCGTGATCACCGGGTTCATGGGCGGCCTGACGACGTTCTCGACCTATGCGGCCGAAGTCATGACGCATGTGGTCAACGGCCGGCTCGGTTGGGCAGCGACCGATCTGACCGGCTCGTTCGTGCTGACCTTCCTCGGCATCTGGACCGCTCGCACCTGGCTGGTCTGAACCGCGGCATGCCCGAAGCGAGCCGACGTCGGGCCGCACAAAGAAAAAGCGCCGCTCAAGTGCGGCGCTTGTCTAGATTCGAATCGAGACCGGTTCGGCCTACAGCGTGAACAGCGTCATCGAAATCGTTGCGCGCGTCACGACCATCAGCAGCACCTGCACGATCACGAACAGCAGGATCGGCGAGAGATCCATGCCGCCGATGCTCGGCAGCACGCGGCGCAGCGGGTTGAGCAGCGGCGCGGTCAGCTGGAACAGGATTGCCATCGCGGGCGAACGCGGATTGAGCCAGGACAGCAGCGCCATCAGGATCGTCATCCACAGCACCAGATTCAGCGCCCATTTCGCGACGGTCAGCAGCGCGACGATCACGAGCGTCGGCAGGATCGACAGCACGTCGAAGCCGCCCAGCGACAGCATCAGCACCACATATACCAATGCGGTGACGACCGCGGCCACCACGCTGGCCCAGTCGACGCCGCGAGTGCCGCTGATCACGCGGCGCAGAGGCAGCACGAGCCAGTTGGTCGCCTGCAGGACAGCCTGCGTGACGGGGTTGTAGGGCGGCACGCGTACCGCCTGCATCCAGGCGCGCAGCAACAGGGCGGCGCCGAACAGCGTGAACAGGGTGTTGATCAGAAAGCGGGCGATCTCGCCGAGCATCGTTGGAATCCTTGTCAGACAGTCGGGTAGCGTGGCATGCGACCGCCGTCGGGCAGCGACCTGCATCGGGCGTCACATTATCACGGCTCGCGGCCATCGGGGGCAGCCTCGGAAAGCCGCGCGGCCAGCAGCGCCTCAACGCTGCGTCGAACGGCGTCGAGCCCGGCCGGCGGCGCGGCCCGCTGGCCGGCCAGTTCGATGGCGTGGCGCGTCATCAGCGCATACAGCGTGGCGTGGTCGCCGCCGAGCGCGTCGAGCAGCGTCAGCTGCGTCGCGACGATCCCGGCGTCGCCGCGCGACACCGGCCCGGCCAGCGCGTTCGCGAGGCCCTTGTCGCGGCCCGTCTCGAGGGTGCCGGCCAGCATCGGCAGCAGCGCGCGCAGCGCATCGGCCTCGTCGATGCCGAGCGTGCGCCACAGCGATACCGCCTCGGTGAGCCCGCACAGCGCGAGCTGGCCGCATAGTTGGCAGCCGCGTGATACAGCATGCGACCGCCTGCCGGAATCGCGAGCGGGTGGCAGCCGAGCGCGGCGGCGAGCGCGTCGAGCACGGGGCGCAGCGTGCCGTCGGCCTCGATCGTCACGGAACAGCCGGCGATCCGGTCGAGATCCGCGTCGCCGCCGCCGAACAGATAGAGCGGATGGAAGCCGCCCGTCTGCACCTGCTGGTCGCGCGCGGGGCGTTGTTGCATAAATCGAGCGAGATCCGTTGACGTTTACGCGCAACGGTCGCGGGGCCAGCCTTCTATCAAGTCAGATTCCAGAGTAACTGCCTAATTTTTGACAAAAAAATGCGCAAGGACATACACAAGAAAGGTGAGCCGAAGGCACGCTACCGTGTCAGGAATTGGGCGGCCTATAATGAAGGCCTGATCAACCGGGGGAACGTAACAATATGGATAGATGAAGCCGTCCT
>WNEB01000204.1 GCA_009914575.1 Burkholderia gladioli | reverse complement strand
CGGTTGATCAGGCCTTCATTATAGGCCGCCCAATTCCTGACACGGTAGCGTGCCTTCGGCTCACCTTTCTTGTGTATGTCCTTGCGCATTTTCTTGTCAAAAATTAGGCAGTTACTCTGGAATCTGATTTGATAGGAGGCTGGCCCCGCGACCGTTGCGCGTAAACGTCAACGGAGCTCGCTCGATTTATGCAACAACGCCTCGACATGAAGCAGCTCGACGCCAAGGCGCTGGCCGTCTATCGCGACCGCAAGGAAATGGGCTTCCACCATCACCGCAAGGGCGAACTGCTGCTGACGATGCGCGGCGTGCTGACCTGCGAGGTGGACGGCGGCCTTTGGATCGTGCCGCCGCACAGCGCGATCTGGGTGCCGGGCGGCGTGGTGCACAAGTTCGTCGCGGCGGGCCGGCTCGAATGCTATGTGGCGTTCGTCGAGCCGGACGCGGCGCAGGCGCTGCCGCGCGCGTGTTGCGCGCTGTCGACCACGCCGCTGTGCGCGAGCTGCTGATCCGCTCGGCGGGCCTGCCGATGCTTTATCCGGAAGGCGGCATGGCCTCGCATCTGGTCACGCTGCTTCTCGACGAAATCGCGATCGCGCCGGTCGGCAACCTGCATCTGCCGATGCCGTCCGACGCGCGCTTGCGCGGCATCGTCGACACGATCACGGCCGATCCGACCGAACGCGGCACGATGGAAACCTGGGCGCGGCGCGTGGGCATGAGCGAGCGCACGCTGGCCCGCGCGCTCGCGGCGCAAACCGGCATGAGCTTCGGTCGCTGGCGGCAGCAGCTTCACCTGATGCTGGCGGTGCAATGGCTCGGGGCGGGGCAATCAGTGCAGCATGCAGCAGGTGGCCGACGGGCTCGGCTACGAGAGCGCCAGCAGCTTCGTGTCGATGTTCCGCCGCAAGCTCGGCGCGCCGCCGGGGCGCTACATGGCGGAGCGGGGGTAGCGGGGAACGGGCGGCTCGGGAAGATGCGTGCGGCAACGGCTGCGGTCGTCGCGTGGCGTGACGGAGCAGGTAGCGGGGAGCGGGCAGTTGGGGAACGCGCATGCGGCAATGGCAACGGCCATCGCACTGCATAGCCGAGCGGGCCGTGAGGAACGGAACGCTAGGACCGCGCGACAGGTTTGGCCGCGGCGCCCGGCTTGACGGCGTCGGCCGCCACCGGCGCGTCGGGCGGCACGCCGAGCAGTTGCAGCGTGCCGCCCATCACCGACGAGAACACCGGCCCGGCCACGGTGCCGCCGTAATAGCCCTTGCCGCCCGGTTCGTCGATCATCACGGCGACGATCACGCGCGGCTGGCTCATCGGCGCCATGCCGGCGAACAGCGCGCGGTATTTGCCCTGCGCATACGAGGCGCCGACCTGCTTGCGCGCGGTGCCCGTCTTGCCGCCGATCCGGTAGCCGTCCACGCGCGCGGCGCGGTCGGCGCCGGCTTCGCCCACCGCCATTTCGAGCATCGAGCGGATCGCGGCGGCGGTTTCCGGGCGCGTGACGCGATGGCCCTGGCGCGCGGCGGCCTCGTCGTCGCGCAGCAGCCGCACCGGGTGGATCGTGCCGTCGCCGGCGTAGGCGGTGTACATCTGCGCGATCTGCAGCAGCGACATCGACAGCCCGTAGCCGTAGGCCATCGTGGCCTGCTCGATCGACCGCCAGCGCTGCCACGAGCGCAGCCGCCCCGACGCCACGCCGGGGAACGTCAGTTCCGGCGCGCGACCGATGCCGTATTCCTGATACTTGTTCCAGATCGTCTGCGCCGGCAGGTTCACCGCAAGCTTGGCGAGCGCGACGTTGCTCGATTTCTGCAGCGCCTGCGAGACGGTCAGCGCGCCATGGTTCGAGGTGTCGTGGATCACGGCGGGGCCGATCTTCCAGGTGCCCGGCGACGTGTCGACGATGGTTTGCGGGCGCACCTTGCCGGCGTCGATCGACAGCGCCACCACCAGCGGCTTGACCGTCGAGCCCGGCTCGAACGTGTCGATCACGGCGCGGTTGCGCAGTTGCGCGCCGGTCAGGCGGCTGCGGTCGTTGGGATCGAAGGTGGGGTAGTTGGCGAGCGCGAGGATCTCGCCGTTCTGCGCGTCGAGCACCACCACGCTGCCGGCTTGCGCGCGATTGGCGACGATGGCCGCCTTCAGCTGCGAATAGGCCAGTTGCTGCACGCGGCGGTCGATCGTCAGCTCGACGGTGGCGCCGTGCTGCGCGGGCACCAGCGGGCGCGTGTCGGAAATGATCCGACCGAGCCGGTCGCGGATCACCTCGCGCTGGCCCGCCGTGCCGAGCAACTGCTCGTTGGCCGCCAGCTCCACGCCTTCCTGGCCGCTGCTGTCCTCCACGTTGGTGAAGCCCACCACGTGCGCGACCGATTCGCCCTCGGGATAGAAGCGCTTCGAATCGGCGATCTGCGTGAGGCCGGCGAGATCGAGCTTGTCGAGGCGCGCGGCGGTGTCCGGATCGACCTGGCGCTTGAGCAGCACGAACTGCCTGTCGCTGCCGAGCCGGCGCCGGAGGTCGGCCTCGGGCAGATCGAGCAGCCGGGCGAGCGGCCCGTAGGCCACCGGATCGACCTGCTTCGGGTTGGCCCAGATCTCGAAGCTGGTCAGGCTGACGGCCAGCATCGCGCCGTTGCGGTCGACGATCCTGCCGCGCATCGCATCGAGCTCGATGGTGCGCCGATAGCGTTTCTCGCCCTGGCCGATATAGAAATCCTGATTTGCCACCTGCACCCAGAACGCGCGGGCGATCAGCGCGGCGAATGCGAGAAAGATCAGGATGACGACGAATTTCGAGCGCCACATCGGCAGGCTCGACCCGAGCATCGGGCTGCGCGCGACGGCGACGTACGGATCGTGTTTCGTCTTCTTTCTCAAGGGCATGGGCGGCGGCGGTCAGCTTATCTATGCTATTTGAAAGTAATAATAGGCGAATGTCAAGTCCTGCAATAGGTTGACAGTAATTAGTCGCTAGAACGCCCGATGCACCGCATCGCGGGGCGGTGTCCCATTCGTAGTTGAAGGTTGGGACGGCGGGGGTTCATAGATTAGGCAGACTTCCGATCATGGTCAACGCGTTTTTCGAGTGATCGATGCAGGGCGACGGCGAGGATCCAGAGGTCGTTGGCACCACCGAGCTTGCGGAAGCGCTTCTCCGCTTCCAGGAAACCGGTGGCCGCCCAGCGCATCGCCATGTCGGCGTCGCGATAGCGATCGACCCGGCCACTCACGCGGCGTACCGCACCGTTCGGATTCTCGATCAGGTTCGTCGTCGCTAGACTGCGGATCAGACTCGGCGTCAGGTCCATGCGGTTCACCGTGAACGTCTCCTCCAGCCCTTCAAGCAACGACGCCGCGGCGTCGTGATGATCAGCCTTCAGCCATGCTGCCTGCGTCTTCAGCCGGGCGATGCCGTCATCGGCCGGCAGCTTGTACGCCGCGCGCATGACAGCCGCGACCTGCGCTCGCGTCTGCTTCGGCAACCGTTCGGT
>WNEB01000203.1 GCA_009914575.1 Burkholderia gladioli | reverse complement strand
CGAGCCCGTCCGGCGGCGAGGACTTCCCCGCCTTGGGGCGGGGCTAGGGGCGGGAAGATACCGTTTTGCGACGTAGGTTTTCGTACCCCGGCGGCCCTTTTCACCCACTCAAATTTCAAGAGAGCCATGATCTTCTTCCTGCCCGGCATGATCTCGGCCTCGGGCAAGTTCTCGCCGTTCGCGGCGGGCCTGCTGATGAGCGCGATGCCGTGGGTTGCCGCCGCGCTCGGCGCCGCGACGCTGCCGCGCCTCGCACGCGATTCGAAGCGTTCGCGCTCGCTGCTGTGCGCGGGGCTGGTGGTGATGGCCCTGGGCCTCGTGTGCGCCGCCTATGCGACGCCCGCACTCGGCCTGCTGTGCGTCTGCGTGGCCGCGGCGATGTTCTTCGTGGTGCAGGCGATCATCTTCACGTTCCCGGCCTCGCGGCTGTCGGGCAGCGCGCTGGCCGGCGGCCTCGGGCTCGTCAATACCTGCGGCCTGCTCGGCGGCTTCGTCGGCCCGACCGTGGTGGGCGCGCGATCGAACAGGCCACCGGCAACGCCAAGAACGGCCTGACGCTGCTGGCCGTGGCACTGGCGATCGCCGCCGTGGTGGCGCTGCGCCTGAAGCACGGCAACGAGTAAGGCGAAACGGGCGGGCCGCGGCCCGCCCGTCCTTTCTCCTCCGATCGGTCAGAAGCGGTGCGTGATGCCCGCCAGCACCGACACCTGATTCGGCGTGGACGACGCCGTCAGCCCGTTGATGTTGGCCACCGCGGCCTGCCCCGTCGAATCGGTGCCCGACGCGTGCTGATACAGGCCCCCCCAGATACACCTGGGTACGCTTCGACAGGATGTAGGTGGCGCCGATGTCGCCCTGCTGATACGTGACATGATTCGCGCCGTAGCCGCGCGTGTAATCGTAGGCCGCGCCGAGCCGCGATAGCCGAGCGGATCGAGCGACGCGTGCGCGCCCAGCTCGCCGAAGCGCGTGTTGGTGTACACCACGCCGACGATCGCCGGGCCGACCGTATAGGTGCCTCCCACCGCCACGATCTGCTCGTTGTCCGCCGACGCATAGCCGGAATACACGCGGCTGGCCGCCATGTTGCTGCCGGTCGCGCTCGACGTGCTGTTGTTGCCGAAGTACGAGAAGTTCGGATCCTTCACATGCACGTAGGCCGCGCCGAGCACGAACGGGCCGCCCGTGTAGCCCAGCCCCAGCGACCAGATCGAATTGCGCCCGAACTGCCCCGGCGTGCCGCCGAAGCTGTAGAGGCCGCTCGCGCGAAAGCCGTCGATGGTCGGCGTGGTGTACTTCACCGAATTGTTCGAGCGGTAATCGTTGTTGGTGTTGTCGAGGTCGCCCGGATGGCCGCCCAGGTAGGTCGCCCATTGCGTGCCGGCGATGAACGGCCCGATGAAATCGACCGCGGCATCGTACTGGCGGCCCGCCGTCAGCGTGCCGGCGCGCTGCGACGCCAGCCCCATCCAGGCCTGCCGCCCGAACAGGTCGCCGCCCTGCTGGAAGCCGCCCGTCGTCGACGAATAGCCGTTCTCCAGATCGAACACCGCGCGCAGCCCGTTGCCGAGATCTTCCGAGCCGCGCAGCCCCCAGCGGTTGCCGAGCACGTTGCTGCTGTTCATCTCGAACTGGCGCTTGCCGCCCGCGTTGTTGGCGTAGACGATCGCCGTGTCGATGGTGCCGTACAGCGGGACGCTCGACTGCGCATGCGCGCTCGCGGCGGCGCCCATCGCCGCGCCGGCGGCGAGGCTCGACGCCAGATGCGCGGCGAAAAGGCGCCCGGCGCGCGAGAGGCGCGGCGGCTGCGGATGACGCGAATGGCGTGAGTGGCGCGAAAGGTTCATGCAGGCTCCTCTTGGACCGTCGGGCGGGCCGTTTCGTGGTGTCGTTCGTCGAATTGATCAGGACTCCGACTCTCCCTGCACACGCTGAGAACGCTGCCGCGCGCCGTGGAAAGCCGCGGCTCGATGGCGCGCGTTCGGATGCCGAAGTGTTGCCCAGCCCGCCGGCTTCGCTCCAACAAGAAAATAAATTCGCGTCAAAAAGTTGCCTCTCTTGAATTTCGAGTGGGTGGATTTTTCCGGGTCAAGGGCGGGCGAAGCCAGGCGCAGCGAACCCTTGATGCGGAGAAATCTACGAGCCCGTCCGGCGGCGAGGACTTCCCCGCCTTGGGGCGGGGCTAGGGGTGCGAAGATACCGTTTTGCGACGTAGGTTTTCGTACCCCGGCGGCCCTTTTCACCCACTCAAATTTCAAGAGAGCCAAAAAGTTTTTGCTATCGAACGGGACGCGGCGCCACACCGGGTACCGTCTCGAAAAATGGCCGCGCTATCATCGCGGGCAGCGTCGCCACGACCGACCTGCTCCGGCCCGCGCCACGCGCGCGGGGCCGCTTCCGCCCCGTTTTTCGCTCCGCATCATGAACATCCGTTTTCTCGAAACCTTCATCTGGCTCGCCCGCCTGCAGAACTTCCGCCTGACGGCCGAGAAGCTGCACACCACGCAGGCGACCGTGTCGAGCCGCATAGCCGCGCTTGAGGAAAGCTTCGACGTGCGGCTGTTCGACCGCAATTCGCGCTCGGCCACGCTGACGCCGACCGGTCGCAAGATGCTCGGCTACGCGGAGCGGATCGTGCGGCTCGGCGACGAGATTCGCCGCGAGGTCGAGGACACCGACGCCGACGCCGGCCTGATCCGCATCGGCGTTATCGAATCGATCGTGCACAGCTGGTTCCCGGCGCTGATGGCGCAGATCCGCGAGCGCTTCCCGCGGCTGGAGGTGGAGGTCACGAGCGACACCACGATCCATCTCGTGCAGTGGCTGCGCGCCGACGCGGTGGACCTGATTCTTCAGACCGATACGCTGGCCGACCGCGAATTCGTCAACGCGCCGCTGTGCGAATTCCCGATGCGCTGGGTCGCGAGCCCGTCGCTGGGCCTGGGCGGCGAGCACATCGCGCTCGAACGGCTCGCCGAGCACCCGGTCATCAGCTTTTCGCGGCATTCGGGGCCGCATACGGCGATCGAGCGCGAATTCGCGCGCGCCGTGGAACGGCCGGTGCGCGTGAACTGCATCAGCTCGGTGGCGGCGATCGTGCGGCTCGTCGCCGACGGCTTCGGCGTGGCCGCGCTGCCGCCCGCCATCATCGAGCGCGAACTGCGTGCGCGACGGCTCGCTCGAGGTGCTCGACGCCGACAGCAACTTCACGCCGATGCCGCTGGTGGCCTGCCACCGCCTGCCGCACCCGCTGTCGGCGCGCATCGCCGACCTGTCCGCCGACACCGCGCGCGCGTTCATGGCCGCGCGCGGCCCCGAGCCGGACGCCGCGCCGCGCCGTGCGCCGAAACGATAAGAAAACCTGTTCAAACCGTATTTTTTTTGGCTCTCTTGAAATTTGAGTGGGTGAAAAGGGCCGCCGGGGTACGAAAACCTACGTCGCAAAACGGTATCTTCCCACCCCTAGCCCCGCCCCAAGGCGGGGAAGTCCTCGCCGCCGGACGGGCTC
>WNEB01000202.1 GCA_009914575.1 Burkholderia gladioli | reverse complement strand
GTCGTACATCAGCTCATCAACGCTGATCCGCGTGTTCCGGATCAGCTCGAGCATCGGCAGCAGCAACTGGGCTTGCTCGGCAAGGCCCGCGCGCAGCGCTTCGTGCTCTTGTTTACCAACAACACGAAACTCAGCATCAGCACGACGGTTCGGTTTCTTGGTAGGCTTCATTTCGGCGGTTCTCCTATTCGGGAGGTTGGTCCTGGAAACCCGATTCTCTCGGATTCCTACGGGAACCGCCGCCTTCAACCTTCAACTACGTTTGGGACACCGCCGATCTTAGCGTCAGCTGTGTCCGGATTGCCGCAGCGCGCGGCATCCGGTTCCCGATCGCTGTCACGTTCCATGTCAGGAGAAACCATGAACGACTATCCGTACAACTTCGGTCGCGGCGGCGCACTGGGCTCGGCCGAAACCCGCAACCGCGTGCTGCGCAACACCTACTGGCTGCTCGCGCTGTCGATGATCCCGACCGTGCTCGGCGCCTGGATCGGGGTCACAACCGGCTTTTCGCTGTTCGCGGCCACGAGCCCCGTCATGAGCCTGATCGCGTTCTTCGCGATCGCATTCGGCTTCATGTTCGCGATCGAGCGCACGAAGAACAGCAGCGCGGGCGTATTCGTGCTGCTCGGCTTCACGTTCTTCATGGGCCTGATGCTTTCGCGCCTGCTCAGCTTCATCCTCGGCTACTCGAACGGCCCGTCGCTGATCATGCTCGCGTTCGGTGGCACCGGCGTGATCTTCGCCGCGATGGCCACCGTCGCCACGGTCAGCAAGCGCGATTTCTCGGGGCTCGGCAAGTGGCTGTTCGTGGGCCTGATCGTGCTGATCCTCGCCTCGCTCGCCAACGTGTTCCTGCATCTGCCGGCACTGATGCTGACCGTGTCGGTGCTCGCGATCGTGATCTTCTCGGCCTACATGCTGTTCGACGTGCAGCGCGTGGTGAACGGCGGCGAAACGAACTACATCTCGGCCACGCTCGCGATCTACCTCGATCTGTACAACGTCTTCACGAACCTGCTGATGCTGCTCGGCATTTTCGGCGGCAACCGCGACTGATCGCGACATTCACGGCCAGCGCGCCGCGCTTTCGCAAAAACCGGCCCACGCGGGCCGGTTTTTTTACGACTGCGACGAACGTGATGGCCGCCACGAGTCCTTCCCCGGCCAGCCTTCCGTTTCCGCACGCGGCGCACATGGAGCCGCGACACATGCGAATCGTCAGTCCCGCTCGAACACGGCGATCGATTCGACGTGCGATGTATTCGGGAACATATTGACGACACCCGCGCCTCGCAGCCGATAGCCAGCCTCATGCACCAGCACGGCCGCATCGCGCGCCAGCGTCGACGCATTGCACGACACGTAGACGATACGCTTCGGCAACGGGCCATCGCCGCTTTGCGCGATCTCGGGCAGCGCCTTCGATACGGCCAGCGCGCCTTCGCGCGGCGGGTCGACGAGGAACTTGTCGAATGCGCCGAGCGCACGAAAATCGTCCGCGTTGACCTCGAACAGATTCCGGCACGCGAACGACGTATGGCCGTCCACGCCGTTCTCCTTCGCATTGGCGAGCGCGCGCGTGGTCAGCGCGTCGCTGCCTTCGATGCCGACCACTTCGCGCGACAGCCGGGCGAGCGGCAGCGTGAAATTGCCGATCCCGCAGAACAGGTCGAGCACGCGATCGCCCTTCGCCGGCGCGAGCAGACGCAACGCCCGCCCGACCAGCACGCGATTGATCTGATGATTGACCTGCGTGAAATCCGTCGGCTTGAACGGCATCCGGATATTGAATTCCGGCAGCGTGTAATCGAGCGATACGTCGAGCGGATAGAACGGATAAACCGTGTCAGGCCCTTTCGGCTGCAACCAGAACTGCACGCCATGGGTATCGGAAAACGCACGCAGCAGCGCCTCGTCGGCCTCGGTCAGCGGCTCGAGGATCCGCAGCACGAGCGCGGTCACGCTGGTGCCCACCGCGAGCTCGATCTGCGGCATCCGATCGCGAATCGACAGGCCGGCAACGAGCTCGCGCATCGGCACGAGCATCGCCGACACATGCGGCGGCAACACTTCGCAGCTCGTCATGTCCGCCACGAAGCTGCTTTTCTTTTCATGGAACCCGACCAGCACGCCGCCCTTCTTCGGAACATTGCGCACGGTCAGACGCGCGCGATACCGGTAGCCCCAGGACGGCCCGTGAATCGGCGAGAACATCGTTTCGGCGCGCAGCTTCGCGAGGTGCCAGAGGTTGTCCTCGAGCACGCGCTGCTTGATCGCCACCTGGGCGCGCACGTCGAGATGCTGCATCGAGCAGCCGCCGCAAGTGCCGAAAAACTGGCATTTCGGCTCGGCGCGCATCACGCTCGGGCGCACAATGTCGACCACGGTCGCCTGTTCGTAGCTCGGCTTGCGACGATAGCTCGAGTAGGTGACGAGCTCGCCGGGCAGAGCCCCTTCGATGAAGATCACCTTGCCGGATTCGCCGTCCTCGCTCACGATGCGGCCGACACCGCGCGCATCCATGTCGAGCGATTCGACCTCGATAGGTGCACTGACGTGCACGACGGGCGCGTTCCGGGACTTGCGCGCGGGAGTGTGGGCGGCTTCTGACACCAGCTTTTCCTGACAATCGTTTGGGGGAAGGCGAGATTGTAGACGAACGGCCGCACTTCAATGGAGATTCACCATGCGTCTCGTTGACTGGAACATCCAATGGGGGCGCGACGCGCACGGCCACGTCGATCTGGCCCGCACCGTCGCCGAAGCACGGGCGCTCGCCGATTTCGACGTGCTGTGCCTGCAAGAGGTCTCGCGCGGCTTCGAGGCGCTACCGGGTCGCCCCGGCACCGATCAGTTCGCGGAACTGGCCGCGCTGCTGCCCGGCTATACGGTGATCGAGGCGATGGCCGTCGATCTGGGCGCGGCTCGCGCCGGTGCGCCGCGCCGCCAGTTCGGCAACGCGATCGCGACACGCCTGCCGCTCGGTCGTATCCTGCGGCACACGCTGCCCTGGCCCGCCGATGCCCGTGCGCCGTCGATGCCGCGCGTCGCGCTTGAAGTCAATGTCGAGACCGCGCGCGGGCCGTTGCGCATCGTGTCGACCCATCTCGAATACTATGGTGCGACGCAGCGCATGGCGCAGATCGAGGCACTGCGCGAGCAGCATCGCGAGGCACTCGGCCATGCCCGGCATCCGGCACCGGTCGAAAAGCCCGACGGGCCGTTCGCCGCGTCGGCACGCGCCGCCGACGCCGTCGTGTGCGGCGATTTCAACAGCGCGTATCTCGATGACGCGTACCGGCGCTTCGTGGCGCCGATCGATGGCGCACCGGGCTTCGTCGACGCCTAGTGTCCTGATCGAGAAGTTCGCTGAACTATTGATGGTAGGCTGAGTCTGTCATGTACCCGTGAGACACGACGAGGCAGTTATGCGAGGAAGACCCAAAGCAGAGTTGATGTTGACGGATGACGAGCGCGGCGATTTGCTTGCGCTGGCGCGGCGCCGCAAGACAGCGCAGGCCGTAGCGCTGCGTGCGCGCATCGTGCTGGCG
>WNEB01000201.1 GCA_009914575.1 Burkholderia gladioli | reverse complement strand
CGGCCTCGGGGAGTGATCGTGCATACTGACCGTGGTAGCCAATACTGCTCGCGCGAGCACCGCGCCCTGTTGGAGCAATACGCTTTGATCGCCAGCATGAGTGCCAGAGGCAACTGCTACGACAACGCGGCAATGGAGAGTTGGAACCACAGTCTGAAGGTCGAGGCCATCCATGGTGAACACCTCGCCACACGGGAGCAGGCCAAGGCTCATGTGTTTGACTACTTGAGGTTGACTACAATCGGATCCGGCTGCACTCGACCCTGGGCTACCTCAGCCCAGAGCAGTACGAGCTGGCCAATGTCGCTTAGATAGGTGTCCGTAAATCAGGGGCAAGATCAACAAGCCTTCGCCCGCGCATCACGCGCGCGCCGCGATCGCCCGCAAGGCATGCGCCGCCGCCGCGAACCCGAAGCCGGCCGTCACGCACACGCTCGATCCGAAGCCCGCGCAGTTCAGCCCGGCCGGGCCCGCCGGCGCCGTGTCCGCCGCGCCGTCCTCGTCGATCTCGCCCGGGGTGGCGGCCTCGGGATAGATCAGCGGCTCGTCGGAATACACCGCGCTCACCTTGAACTTCGCCTTCGGCCCGCGCGGAAAGCCGTGCTGCTTGCGCAACTGCCCGCGCACCTTCGACAGCAAGGGATCCTGAATGGTCAGCGCCAGATCGTCGATGCGGATGCGCGTCGGATCGAGCTGGCCGCCCGCGCCGCCCACCGTGACGAGCGGCTGGCCACGCACCACGCACCACGCACCACGCACCACGCACCACGCACCACGCGATCAGCGCGACCTTGGTGCGCCCGCTGTCGATCGCGTCGATCACGAAATCGAAGCCGCCGCCGAGCAGCGCCTCGAAGTTGTCGGGCTCGGCGAAATCCTCGATGCGCTCGACGCGGCAGGCCGGATCGATCAGCGCGATCCGCTCGGCCATCGCGTCGCCCTTGGCCTTGCCGTAGTTGCCGTCGAGCGCGTGGATCTGGCGGTTGGTGTTGCTTTCGGCGACGTTGTCGAGATCGATCAGCGTGAGCCGCCCGATCGCGCTGCGCGCGAGCGCCTCGGCCGTCCACGAACCCACTCCGCCGATGCCGATCACCGCCACGTGCGCGCGCTCGAACGCGGCGAGCGCGGCCGGGCCGTAGAGCCGGCCGATGCCGCCGAAGCGCCGCGCGCGGTCGGCGTCGCCAAGCTGATTTGGCGGGCTCGGAGTAAGATCGTTCTGCGTGGTGACGGCGTCGATGCGGGACATACGTTAGGTAAGCGAAATGAAAGCGGAGCGACCGCGAAAGTGCCTATTTTGCCTGATCGATGCGATGCCAGCCGGGTGCGGCGCCGCAACGCAGGAATTTGTTTCCTTGGCTATACTCGCCTCAGATTGAAGTGCTCGCATAAAAAATGTCCACTCTCGCCGACCTCCGCACCAACTACTCGCGCGCATCGCTCGACGAAGCCGATATCGCGTCCGATCCCATTCGGCAATTCGACAAGTGGTTCAACGAAGCCCTCGATGCGCAACTGCCCGAACCGAACACCATGACGCTCGCCACCGTGGACGCCGAAGGCCGGCCGTCCGCGCGCATCGTGCTGATAAAGGGCGTGGACGAGCGCGGCTTCGTGTTCTTCAGCAACTATGAAAGCCGCAAGGGCCGCGAGCTCGCGCACAACCCGAACGCCGCGCTGCTGTTCTACTGGATCGAGCTCGAGCGCCAGGTGCGCGTCGAAGGCCGTATCGAGAAAACCAGCGCGGCGCAAAGCGATGCCTATTTCGCATCGCGTCCGGCCGGCTCGCGCATCGGCGCATGGGCGTCGGAACAAAGCGCGGTGATCGCAAACCGCGGCGTGCTCGAAGCGCGCGAACGCGAATTCAGCGAACGCTATGGCGAGAATCCGCCGCGTCCGCCGCACTGGGGCGGTTACCGGCTGGTGCCGGACGCCATCGAATTCTGGCAGGGCCGGCCCTCACGGCTGCACGATCGGCTGCGCTACACGCGCGATGCGGCGTCGAACACGCCGTGGACGATCGAGCGCCTTTCGCCGTAACGCCGCGCGCGCCGCGAGTCGTCCCGCAGCGCCTCTCGTATTTCCGATTTGCATGACGGCCCGCCGCCTCGAAGCGGCGGGCCGAAAAGATGGCTTGGCTGTATTCGTTTCAACGGACAACGGAGAATTCTTATGTTCTGGGAAAAGAAGCTGGCACAGTGGGCAGACGAAGTACGGGAAAAGGCCAACCTTCCGGCGCGGCTGGTGCTCTGGAATGGCGACCAACACGATTTCGGCAGTTTCAGCTCGCCGGCGGTAACGCTGAAGGTCAACAACGCATCGGCGCTGCCGCTGCTGCTCGATCCGAGCCTCGACAATCTCGGCGAGGCGTACGTCAAGGGCAAGATCGACATCGAGGGCCGCCTGCCCGACATCATCGACATCGGCTACTCGCTCGCGCGCAGCACCGTCACCAATGCGAGCAAGCTGGCGCGCGTCACGCGCTACTTCACGCACACGAAGAACTCGGACAAGAAGGCGATCCAGTATCACTACGACGTCTCGAACGATTTCTACAAGCTGTGGCTCGACGAGAACATGCTGTATTCGTGCGCCTACTTCGAGAACGGCGACGAGGATCTGGCCACCGCGCAGATCAAGAAGATCGATCACATCCTGACCAAGATCCAGGTGCAGCCGGGCCAGCGCCTGCTCGACATCGGCTGCGGCTGGGGCGCGCTGGTGCTGCGCGCGGCGCAGAAGTTCGGCGCGCACTGCGTGGGCGTCACGCTCTCGCAGAACCAGTTCGATCTGGCCACCGAGCGCGTGCGCAAGGCCGGGCTGGAGAACCAGATCGAAATCCGCCTGCGGGATTACCGCGACGTCGAAGGCCAGTTCGACCGGATCACGAGCGTCGGCATGTTCGAGCACGTCGGTCGCAAGAACCTGCCGGGCTATTTCACCAAGGTGCGCGAGCTGCTGGCCGACGACGGCGTGGCGATGAACCACGGCATCACCTCGTCGGACGCCGACAGCGGCGAAACCTCGCTCGGCGGCGGCGAGTTCATCGACCGCTACGTGTTCCCGGACGGCGAGCTGCCGCACGTGAGCCTCGCGCTCGAATCGGCGCAGCGCGGCGGCCTCGAAGTGGGTGACGTCGAAAGCCTGCGTCGGCACTATGCGCGCACGCTCGACCTCTGGACCGAGAACTTCGAGGCGAAGGCCGAACAGGCCCGTCAGCTCGTCGACGACGAGAAGTTCCGGATCTGGCGTGTCTATCTCGCGGGCTGCGCCTATGCCTTCGAGAACGACGACGTGTCGATCTATCAGCTCGTCTGCCGCAAGGCCGGTCGCAGCGCGAAAACGCTGCCGTGGTCGCGGCGCTACATGTACGAGAACCCGCTGCCGCGCTGAGGCAGCCTGACGCAAACGACCACGATGCATGGGCGACGGGCCTCTCTTGAATTTCGAGTGGGTGGATTTTTCCGGGTCAAGGGCGGGCGAAGCCCGGCGCAGCGAACCCTTGATGCGGAGAAATCTACGAGCACGCTTGAGGGCTCGGGCCAGGCAAAGCCTTGCG
>WNEB01000200.1 GCA_009914575.1 Burkholderia gladioli | reverse complement strand
GTGGCTGGTTTCCGGATCACTCAGGGTTCGCTGGTTGTGCTCACGACAAGCAACATTCTCAGCTAAACCGCCACCGCCTTTTCAAATTCCCGTCGCGACCGCCGTACACCAGATTCGACAATAGCTCCATCCCATCTCACACAGTCGTGACGCTGCCTCATGGTGAAGATCGTGAAACGTTAGATCCTCGATCCCTAACACCTTGCATGCGCGAGAGAAGATCGTGGAAACAGACGGCGCGTTGTAGGGGAATATGCGATCGCTAGTCCGCAGCTGCGCTTCGATGATACGCCGTGCCTCGGGCGTGAGATCGCAATACACGTTGTTCGTCAGCTTTTTCTCCGGGTCTTTCATCTGCCGGACCAGCACCCGATCCGTTTCGACATCCTTCCACAAGATACGGCACGTCTCGCCCTGCCTTCGTCCGCTGAAGATTGAAACACGATCAGCGCGGTCATCGGCACGCTTTCTGGCTGTCGATCCTGCACTGCACTGAAGTAATCAAGGAGCTTGTTGAGCTCGTCCAGTGTCGACCTTCTGGTGCGCTCCGCGGACTTCGCAGTTGCGCCGAGTTTCTTGAGCACTATCCTCGCGTCCTCGATCTGTTGCTTGTCCAGCGGAAACCCCCATGCCGCCTGAGCTACCCTGAATATTGGCGATAGATGGGCAACATAGGTGCGGCGCGTGACTGGAGAGCAATCCAGGGTATCGACCCACTCGACCAGCGCCACGCTTGTCACATCGCTGCACTTCAATTTTCCGATCTTCGCTGCCGCAACGGCTTCCAGAACCCGGCGCTTAGTCTTTCCCATTGGCGCGGTCGATTCGTCCAGATACTTCTTGATCACCTCGCTTAGCGCCGGATCTGGGCCGGCGACCAGCGCTCCTGGCTTCTGTAGATCTGCCTCGCGCGCGGTCATCCACTTCTGAGCGTGCGCCTTCCGCTCGAACGTGCGGGACTCGCTATGGATGACCTTGCCGCCCCGCTTGATGCGGATCTGTGCGGTGTACACTATCCCGCCCTTCGTCGTGCGCTGTGTGATTGTGCCCACTGGGCCTCTCCTCGGTGCTTATGCCCGGAAATTTAGCACCGAAATAAGCACCTATGGAAAAATTACGTCCTGTAATGGACGTTTTATCCATCAAAAAGCCACATAATCACCGACAAAGTCTGGGCGCAAGTCTTTGAAACAAAACGAGAAAAACCCGCAAAGCCGCGCCAGAACTGGAACCACAGAAACGATGAAGACCGATCCCGAATCGCATCAGCGCATGACCGAACGCCGCCGCGCCGGCCACGAGAAGAAGCAGGCCGCGGCCACCGCCGAGAAGGGCCTGCTGATCGTCAACACCGGCAACGGCAAGGGCAAGAGCACCGCCGCGTTCGGCATGGCCGTGCGCGTGCTCGGCCACGGCATGAAGCTCGGCGTCGTGCAGTTCATCAAGGGCGCGCTGCACACGGCCGAGTGCGACCTGCTCAACACGTTCGCCGACTGCGATTTCGTGACGATGGGCGACGGCTACACCTGGAACACGCAGGACCGCGAGAAGGACATCGCCACCGCGCGCAAGGGCTGGGACGAGGCGCGCCGCATGATCGAGAGCGGCGAGTATCGGATGGTGATCCTCGACGAACTCAACACGGTGCTCAAGTACGACTACCTGCCGCTCGACGAGGTGCTGGCCGTGCTCGGTGCGCGCGCGCCGTCGCTGCACGTGGTGGTGACCGGTCGCCACGCGCCCGACGCGCTGATCGAGGCCGCCGATCTCGTCACCGAGATGCGGCTCGTCAAGCACCCGTACCGCGAACAGGGCGTGAAGGCGCAGCGCGGCGTGGAGTTCTGAGCATGACGGCCGGCGTGCTGGCGTGCCCCGCGCTGTTCCTGAGCGCGGGCGGCTCCGGGCAGGGCAAGACCTCGGTCACGACCGGCCTCGCGCGGCTGCACCGGCGGCTCGGTCGGCGCGTGCGCGTGTTCAAGACCGGCCCCGATTTCCTCGATCCGATGATCCTCGAGCGCGCGAGCGGCGCGCCGGTGCATGCGCTCGATCTCGGCATGGTCGGCGAGGCCGGTTGCCGCGCCCTGCTCGCCAGCGCGGCGACCGAGGCCGATCTGATCCTGATCGAAGGCGCGATGGGGCTGTACGACGGTACGCCGAGCAGCGCCGATCTGGCCTGCCGGTTCGGCGTGCCGGTGGCCGCCGTGATCTCCTCGAAATCGATGGCGCAGACGTTCGCCGCGCTCGCGTTCGGCCTCGCCCGGTTCCGGCCGGGGCTGCCGTTTTACGGCGTGCTGGCGAACCGCGTCGACTCCGCGCGGCACGCAACGCTGCTGCAGGCGGCGCTGCCCGGCGACATCCGCTGGCTCGGCCATCTGCCGACCGACGCCGCCATCGCGCTGCCCGAGCGGCATCTGGGCCTGCATCAGGCCGGCGACATCGCCGATCTCGACGCGCGCCTGGAGCGCGCCGCCGACGCGCTCGCCGGTACCGCGCTCGCCGCGCTGCCGCCGAGCGTCGCGTTCGCCGCGCCCGAGCCGGCGGCCCCGCTGCCGCGCTGGCTCGACGGCCTGCGCGTGGCCGTGGCGCGCGATGCGGCGTTCTCGTTCGTCTATCCGGCCAATCTGGCGCTGCTCGAGGCGCTCGGCGCGCGCGTCGCGACGTTCTCGCCGCTGGCCGACGCGCCGCTGCCAGATTGCGACGCGCTCTATCTGCCCGGAGGCTATCCCGAACTGCACGCGGCGCGGCTCGCCGGCAACGCGCGCAGCGCGGCCGGCATCGCCGCGCACGTGGCCGCCGGCAAGCCCGTGCTGGCGGAATGCGGCGGCCTGTTCTATCTATGCGAGACGCTGACCGACGTCGACGGGCTCGCCACGCCGATGCTCGGCCTGCTGCCCGGCGCGGGCGCGATGCAGCGCCGCTTCACCGCGCTCGGCATGCAGCGGCTCGATACGCCGCTCGGCCCGATGACGGGCCACACGTTCCATTATTCGAAGCTGCAGACGCCGCTCGTGCCGGCCGCCGTCGCCGTGCGTCCCGACGACGGCGCGCGCGGCGAGGCCGTCTACCGGCACGGGCCGATCGTCGCGAGCTATCTGCACGGCTACTGGCCGTCGAATCCGCGCTGCCTCGCGGCGATGCTGCGCGGGGAATGGCCGCCGCGCGGCTGAGCGACCGACCCGGCCAGCCAGGCGCTCAGCGCCGCCGCGCCGCGACCGCGAACGCCGGCGGCGGCGCGCAGCGATCGAGCGCGTCGAGACACTCGGCGCAGTGACGCACCACGTCGCGCACCATGAAATGCACGAGTGTCTGCGAGACGGCCAGCGCGTCGGCTGATCTTGCCCCCGTTTCACGGACACCCCTATAAGCGATTAACTATCGCAATAGGAGGTGGACGATGACCAATAGCAAGGCAGGCAGAAAGGGGCAGGAGTTCAGCCTGGAGTTCAGGCAGCAGGCACTGTTGCGAGCGGCCACAGAAGGGGTAACCACGGTGGCTCGTGATCTGGGGTTGCAGCCTGCCCAGCTGTACAGTTGGCGCGCCCAGGCGCGGCGGCACG
>WNEB01000020.1 GCA_009914575.1 Burkholderia gladioli | reverse complement strand
ACGACCTCTGGATCCTCGCCGTCGCCCTGCATCGATCACTCGAAAAACGCGTTGACCATGATCGGGAGTCTGCCTAATCTATGAAACCCCGCCGTCCCAACCTTCAACTACGAATGGGACACCGCCTGATCCCCGGTCGCGCCTTGCAGCCGGTCACGAGAATCACGAGATGGAGCCCCTCATGTCCCACAACCGTCGCTCGAAAAACATCACGCAGGGCGTCGCCCGTTCCCCAAATCGTTCGATGTACTACGCGCTCGGCTACGAGAAGGCGGATTTCGACAAGCCGATGATCGGCATCGCCAACGGCCACTCCACCATCACGCCGTGCAACGCGGGCCTGCAGCGGCTGTCCAATGCGGCCGTCGAGGCCGTCAAGGCCGCCGGCGCGAATCCGCAGATCTTCGGCACGCCCACCATTTCCGACGGCATGTCGATGGGCACCGAGGGCATGAAGTATTCGCTCGTGTCGCGCGAGGTGATCGCCGATTGCATCGAGACCTGCGTGCAGGGGCAGTGGATGGATGGCGTGGTAGTGGTCGGCGGCTGCGACAAGAACATGCCCGGCGGCATGATCGCGCTGGCGCGCCTGAACGTGCCGGGCATCTACGTGTACGGCGGCACGATCCGCCCCGGCAACTGGAAGGGCCTCGACCTGACGATCGTGTCGGCGTTCGAGGCGGTCGGCGAGTTCACGGTCGGGCGCATGTCGCAGGAGGATTTCGAGGGCGTCGAGCGCAACGCCTGCCCGTCCACCGGCTCGTGCGGCGGCATGTACACGGCCAACACCATGAGTTCGTCGTTCGAGGCGCTCGGCATGGCGCTGCCCTATTCGTCGACGATGGCCAACCCCGATCAGGAAACCGTGGATTCGGCCGCCGAATCGGCGCGCGTGCTGGTCGAGGCCGTCAAACGCGACCTGAAACCGCGCGACATCATCACCCGGCGCTCGATCGAGAACGCCGCGTCGGTGCTGATGGCCACGGGCGGATCGACCAACGCCGTGCTGCACTATCTGGCGATCGCGCACGCCGCCGAAATCGACTGGACCATCGACGATTTCGAACGGATACGCCAGCGCGTGCCGGTGATCTGCGACCTGAAACCGTCTGGGCGCTTCGTCGCGACCGACCTGCACAAGGCGGGCGGCATCCCGCAGGTGATGCGGATCCTGCTCGACGCCGGGCTGCTGCACGGCGATTGCCTGACCATCACCGGCAAGACCATCGAGAAAACGCTGCGCGACGTGCCGCCCGTGCCGCGCGCCGACCAGCAGGTGATCTTCCCGATCGACCGGGCGCTCTACGCGCAAGGGCACCTGGCGATCCTCAAGGGCAACCTGGCTGAGGACGGCGCGGTCGCCAAGATCACCGGCCTCAAGAACCCGGTGATCACCGGCCCGGCCCGCGTGTTCGACGACGAGCAGAGCGCGATGCAGGCGATCCTGGACGACCGGATCCGCGCCGGCGACGTGGTGGTGCTGCGCTATCTCGGCCCGCAAGGCGGCCCCGGCATGCCGGAGATGCTCGCGCCGACCTCCGCCATCATCGGCAAGGGGCTCGGCGAATCGGTCGGGCTGATCACCGACGGGCGGTTCTCGGGCGGCACCTGGGGGATGGTGGTGGGGCACGTCGCACCCGAGGCGTTCGCGGGCGGCACGATCGCGCTGGTGCAGGAAGGCGATTCGATCACGATCGACGCGGACCGGCTGTTGCTGCAACTGAACGTGGACGAGGCGGAAATCGCGCGCCGCCGCGCCGCCTGGCAGCGCCCCGCGCCGCGTTACACGCGCGGCGTGCTGGCGAAATTCGCGGCGCTGGCGCTGCCGGCCAATCGGGGCGCGGTGACGGGGTAAGCGCGGGCGGGTGTGGGGCCGGGCCGGGCGCGATGCGAGGCGCGCGGAAGCGACGCACCTTTGCTGGCTCTCTTGAAATTTGAGTGGGTGAAAAGGGCCGCCGTGGTACGAAAACCTACGTCGCAAAACGGTATCTTCCCACCCCTAGCCCCGCCCCCAAGGCGGGGAAGTCCTCGCCGCCGGACGGGCTCGGGGGCCAGGCGGCGCAAGGCTTTGCCTGGCCCCCGAGCCCTCAAGCGTGCTCGTAGATTTCTCCGCATCAAGGGTTCGCTGCGCCGGGCTTCGCCCGCCCTTGACCCGGAAAAATCCACCCACTCGAAATTCAAGAGAGGCCCTGCTTCTATAATGCGCGGACAGCTAGGCCGGCCCACGAGCCGGCGGAGACCCCTATGAGAATCATGCTTCTGGGTGCGACGCTCGTTGCGCTGCTCGCATCGAGCGCCCCCGCCGTCGCGCAGCCATCGGCGAGCGGCCCCGTGCTCGCGCAGCGCAAGAATTGCATGGCGTGCCATGCGATCGCCAACCCGCTGATGGGACCGTCGTTCCACGCCATCGCCGACCGGTATCTGCCACGCCCCGACGCCGTCGAATATCTCGCGCAAGCCATCGTGCGCGGCAGCGTGGGCGTATGGGCATCGGTGCCGATGCCGGCCAACACGCAGGTGACGGGCGACGA
This sequence comes from Burkholderia gladioli, assembly GCA_009914575.1. Lineage (GTDB taxonomy): Bacteria > Pseudomonadota > Gammaproteobacteria > Burkholderiales > Burkholderiaceae > Burkholderia > Burkholderia gladioli_B. The sequence goes on along the minus strand of WNEB01000020.1, from coordinate 11,407 downwards.
GGCCCGCACGCTGGCGCAGTGGATCCTGACGCTGAAGTAAGGCGATAGCCAAGACAAACGCCGCGCGACCGGTCCGGCATCGCGCGGCGTGGATTGCGTGTTGTCCTGTGCGTTGCCGCAGCGACGCGCCGCGTCAGTGTTCCGACGACGGTGCGTTGCGATGCGCGATCGCCTCTTCCACCGCCTCGCCGACCCAGCGCTCGATCTCGGGCGCGAGCGCCGCCACCACCTGCTGCGACACCTCGCCCACAAGCCAGGAGGCCGCGTGCTGCTGCACGACTTCGCGGCTGCGCGCATCGATCAATTCACGCCCCTCGCCCGACAGATAGGCGCTCACGCGCCCCTGCAGCCGCTCGGCGATCCGGCGCGCGAATCGATCTTGACCGGCGGAGGCTGCGGCACGACCACGGATTCGCTGTGGCGCAGTTCGGCCGGCAACGGCGTTTCGACGTCGGCGAAGCGCGGCGGCACCGGCGTGGCGACGTCGAACGGCGTCAGTTGCGCGAAGGCCGGCGGCGGCAGCGAATCGGCGCGATGCCGCGCCGATTCGGTACGGGTGGCGAGATCGTCGGACGACGCTTCGGCGCGGGTTGCCGGCGTCGGGGTCGCCTCGCTATCGGGGAGCGTCAGCGCGTAGGCGAGCGGGTCGCCATCCGCGGTGTCGTGGTCGTCGTCGTGGATGAGACGGCGGGGACGTCGGCCTGAGCGGCTGCCGGCGCCGGCTCGTGGACCGGCAACGGCTCGGACTCGGCCGCAAACTCCTGCGGCACTGCGGCACGACCGGTTCGATCGCGACGAACAGAGCTTCGGTCGGCGTCGGCTCGGGCGCCCCGATGGGAGCCTCATGCGAAGCGAGCGGCTCTGGCATCGACGCAAACTCCACCGGCACGGCGGGCTCAGGCGAAACGAAGGCGGCTTCGGGTTGCGTGAGCGCTTCGGGTTCGGCGTGAGCGGCAGACGCTTGCTCGGCCGGTTGTTCGGCCTCATGGGCGGCAAACATGCCCTCGGCGCGTAACGGTTCGAGCGGTTGCGGCTCGGAGGCCAGCTCCTGCGGCACGACTTCGGATTCGTGCGCCACGAACGGCGCTTCGGCCTGCGTCGGTTCGACCCGCTCAGGCTCAGGCTCCGGCATCCCGAACGCCGCCGCGGAAGCCTCCAACCCGCCCGCCGCCAACGACGCCGCTTCTCCGCCCCCCCCCCGGCGCAAACCGGGAAACCGGCAACGCATCGGCGCCCGCCGTATCGGCCGGCGCATCGTAAGCCGTGGCAAGCGGGCGGCCCGCATCGACGGTCGGCAACCCCGACGCCGCCACACCGGGCGACACGTCGGGCGGCTGGTCGGGCAGATCGGTGGCGTGCGGCGGCGCGTCGGAGCGCGGCGCCGCGCGCGCGAGCGCCGCCTTGTCGGGCACCAGCACGTCGGTCAGAACGGGAATGTCGAACTCGTTGTGGGCGTCGGGCATGCTGGCTCCAGGCGCGACTAGCCGCCTTGCTTGTAGTTGTTCAGCGCGTAGCCGCGGTCGCGGTAGAACCGGTAACGGTCGCGGCCGGCGACCAACTCGTCCGGCGCGTTGCCGACCACTTCCAGCAACCGGGCGAACCGCGCGAACTGCGCGGGCACCTCGGCACCGAGGTTCAGCACCACGCCGTCGTGCGGCGCATGGGACAGATCGGTCGTCAGCACGATCGGCGTCTGCGACGCCTGCGGGCTGTCGACCGAGCAGTGCGGAATGAAATCGAGCGGCGAAAACGTCCAGAGTCGCTCGTCGAGCGCGCGCAGGCGCGCCGGCTCCGCGCAGACGACCACGGCTTGCCCCGCCAGGTACGCCTTGCGCAGCAACCGGCACGCATACGCGAGCGAATCGCCGACGTTCGAATGGAAGTCGATTCGCGTCATCGCGCGCTCGGCCCGGTCAACGCCGGGCTGTTCGTCGCGGCTTCGCTCACGCGCCGGCGCGGTCGATCAGGAACTGCGACAGCAGCGGCACCGGACGGCCCGTGGCGCCCTTCGCCGCGCCGCTCTTCCAGGCGGTGCCGGCGATGTCGAGGTGCGCCCACGGGTAGCTCTCGGTGAAGCGCGACAGGAAACACGCCGCGGTCACGCTGCCGCCCGGACGGCCGCCGATGTTGGCGAGGTCGGCGAAGTTCGACTTCAGCTGCTCCTGATATTCGTCTTCGATCGGCAGGCGCCAGGCCGGATCGCCCGCTTCGCGCGAGGCGTCGAGCAGTTCGCCCGCCAGCGCGTCGTCGGTCGAGAAGAGGCCGCTGTTGTGATGGCCCAGCGCGATGATGCAGGCGCCCGTCAGCGTCGCGACGTCGATCACGGCGGCCGGCTTGAAGCGCTCGGCATAGGTCAGCGCGTCGCAGAGGATCAGGCGGCCTTCGGCGTCGGTGTTGAGCACCTCGATCGTCAGACCCTTCATGCTCGTGACGATGTCGCCCGGCTTGGCGGCCAGGCCCGACGGCATGTTCTCGCAGGTCGGCACGATCGCGACGACGTTGAGCTTCAGCCCCATTTCGGCCACGGCGCGCATCGTGCCGAGCACCGAGCCGGCGCCGCACATGTCGTACTTCATCTCGTCCATGCCCTCGCCCGGCTTCAGCGAGATGCCGCCCGTGTCGAACGTGATGCCCTTGCCGACCAGCACCACCGGCGCGGCCTTCGCGCCGGCGCCCTGGTAATGCAGCACGATGAACTGCGGCGGTTCGACCGAGCCGCGCGCGACGGACAGGAACGACCCCATCTTCAGCGCCTGGATCTGCTTGAGGCCCAGCACCTCGGCCTTCAGGCCGAAATCCTTGGCCAGTTGCTTCGCGGTGTTCGCCAGATAGGTGGGCGTGCAGACATTGCCGGGCAGATTGCCGAGGTCGCGCGTCAGATCCATGCCGTTGGCGATCGCCACGGCTTGCTTCAGCGCGGTCTTGGCGGCCTTCTCGTCGGTGGTGTCGACGCTGAACACGATGCGCTTGAGCGTGGCAGGCGCGGGCTCGGCCTTGCTCTTCATTTGCGTGAAGCGATAGGTTTCGTTGCGCAGCGCGAGAATCGCGGCGCGCACGCTCCAGTCGGCGCCGCGGTCGGTCACGGGCAATTGCGCGAGCGTGAACGTGACTTGAGCGATGCGGGTGGCCAGCAGCGCGCGCCAGGCGGCGCGGGCGGCGTCCTGGTAGGCCTTCTGGCCGAAGGCATCCTGCTTGCCGAGGCCGACCAGCAGCACGCGCGCCGCGCCGATCCCCTGGACTTCATGCAGAAACAGCGTCTTGCCGGCCTTGCCGTCCATGTCGCCGGCCTTGACGATGCGCGACAGCAGGCCCTTGGCGGCCTCGTCGATGTCGAGCGCGGCGCCGGACAACGTCTGCGATTCGAACACGCCGATCACGACGCAGTCGGACTTGCCGGTCAGGAACCCCTTGGATGCACCTTTGCTCCAATCAAAGCCTTTTATGCTAAAGTCCATCGCGCTTGTCCTCGGATAAATCTGGGCTATGTGGGTGAAAGCCGCAATTATCCGCTATTTTTCCCGTGGCGGCGCGCGCTCCCGCCCCTCCCCGCCCTCTTCGCATCAAACATGATCTTCGAACGCTCCCTCCGGCGCGAGCTGGCGTATACGGTCGGCGCTGTATTCATGGTGCTGCTCACGAGCATGCTGACGTCGATGATGATCCGCATCGTCGGCTACGCAGCGTCCGGTCAGGTCAGCCCCAAGGACGTGCTCGTGCTGATCGGCCTCACCGTGATCGGCTACCTCGCGATGATCCTCGTCGGCACGCTGTTCGTGTCGATCCTGATCGTGCTCACGCGCTGGTACAAGGATTCCGAAATGGTGGTCTGGCTCGCCTCCGGCGTGAGCCTGACGCGCCTCATCAAGCCGATCGGCGTGTTCGCCACGCCGCTCGTGCTGCTGATCGCCTTCTTCGCCTTCGTCGGCTGGCCCTGGTCGAACCAGCAGAGCAAGCTGATCAAGGCGCGCTTCCAGCAGCGCGACGAAGTCTCGCTGCTCGCGCCCGGCCAGTTCCGCGAATCGCCCTCGACCAACCGCGTGTTCTTCATCGAGAAGATGACGCCCGATCAGGCGAAGGTGCAGAACGTGTTCGTCACGACCACCGAGGCCGACAAGGTCAACGTGGTGGTCTCGCAGACGGGCCACACCGAAACCGAAGCCAACGGCGACCGCTTCATCGTGCTGGAGAACGGCCGGCGCTACGACGGCGTGCCCGGCCAGCCGAACTTCAAGATCATGCAGTTCGAGCGCTACGGCGTGAACATCCAGAGCAAGGCGGTGGTCGCCCAGCCCACCACCACCAGCACGCCCACGCTCGACCTGCTGCGCAATCCGACCAACGAGAACCTGGCCGAATTCGCCTGGCGCGCCGGCCTGCCGCTGATCGCGATCAACCTGATGATCCTGGCGATCCCGCTCGCCTACCAGAACCCGCGGCGCGGTCGCACCGTGAATCTCGTGATGGCCGTGCTGATCTATCTGACGTATTCGAACCTGCTCAACGTGATGCAATCGCAGATCGAGCGCGGCAAGCTGCCGTTCGCCGTCGGCCTGGTCGTGCTGCACCTCGCGGCGGGCGGCGTGGTGGCGTTCCTGTTCTGGATGCGCGTGCGCAACCGGCCGCTGATCTCGCGCGCCACGTTCCGCCGGGGGAACTGACCGATGCGGCTCTACGAAAAGTACTTCGCGCGTCAGATCTACCTGACCTTCATCTTCGTGCTGTTCGCGTTCTCGGGTCTATTCTTCTTCTTCGACCTGATCAGCGAACTGAACTCGGTCGGCCACGGCACCTACAACTTCGGTTACGCGGTTCTGCGCGTGGCCTTGCAGACGCCGTCGCGCTTCTACGAAATCATCCCGGTCGCGGCGCTGATCAGCTCGATCTACGTGTTCGCGCAGATGGCCGCGAACTCGGAATTCACGATCTTCCGCGTGTCGGGCCTCGCGACCAACCAGGCGCTGCGCTCGCTGCTGAAGATCGGCGTACCGCTCGTGATCGCCACCTACCTGATCGGCGAATTCGTCGGCCCGTACACGGATCAACTGTCCGAGCGCGTGCGGCTCGAGGCGCTCGGCTCGTCGGTGTCGTCGGATTTCGCCTCGGGCGTGTGGGTCAAGGACACGCTCACGGCGCGCGACAACGGCGAGCCGGTCACGCGCTTCGTCAACGTCGGCACGCTGTCGCCCGATTCGACCGCGCGCAACGTGCGGATCTACGAGTTCAATTCGAAGTTCCAGCTCCAGAACGTGCGGATCGCCAAGGCGGGCCGCTACGCGCCGCCGGGCCACTGGCTGCTGACCGACGTCACCGACACCCAGCTCACGCCGATCGCGCCGGCCGCCAACGGCCCGCAGGATGCGATGAATCCGGTCTACCGCTCGGAACAGGTCTCGATGCCGCAGTATTCGCTGCGCTCGGATCTCACGCCGCAGATCCTATCGGTGCTGCTGGTGTCGCCGGAGCGGATGTCGATCTTCAATTTGTTCCGTTACATTCAACACTTGCGCGAGAACCAGCAGGACACGCAGCGCTACGACATCGCACTGTGGCGCAAGCTGCTCTACCCGTTCGCGGTGTTCGTGATGCTGGTGCTGTCGCTGCCGTTCGCCTACCTGCACACGCGTGCGGGCGTGGTCGGCGTGAAGGTGTTCGGCGGCATCATGCTCGGCATGAGCTTCCAGCTCTTCAACACGCTGTTCTCGCACATCGGCACGCTGAATACCTGGCCCGCGCCGCTCACGGCGGCGCTTCCTGGCCTGATCTACCTCGCGCTCGGGCTGTTCGCGCTGAAGTGGGTCGACCGCCACTGATCGACAAGGAGGGAAGATGAGCAAACACGGGATCATCCTGTTCGGACACGGTTCGCGCGACCCGCGCTGGATGGAGCCTTTCGAGCGGCTCGCCGAGCGCGTACGCGCCACGCACACGAGCGGTCCCGTCGCGCTCGCCTTCCTCGAGCTGATGCCGCCCGAATTCGAAGAAGCGATCGCCGCCCACGTCACGGCCGGCTGCGCAAAGATCACCGTGGTGCCGGTGTTCGTCGGCCAGGGCGGCCACGTGCGCCGCGACCTGCCCGAGATCATCGAGGCCTGCAGCGCCGCGCATCCGAATGTGGGGATCCGCAGCGCGTCGGCCATCGGCGAGGACGATTCCGTGCTGGACGCTATCGCGCGCTACTGCGCGCAACAGGCGCACGTCTGATCCTGCCGATTCGCAGGCGCTACGCATCATGAACGACGCCGGCCTCGCGCCGGCGTCGTTCATGATGCAGTGCGTGCAAAATACGTTGTCCGAATCTGTGGTGCGGCTGTCTGATCGACGCATGCACCGGCCCCGAAAATGAGCGCGCCCTCACCCGACGGGCAACCTCATTTCACGGAGCCGCCTCCATGCCTGCCAGCCATTCCCATCCCCTGAAGATCGGTTTCCTGATCGCGCCCGGCGTCGCGATGATGGATCTCATCGGCGCGCACGCCGTATTCGGCCTTGCGCCCGGCGCCGAGATCCATTTCCTCTGGAAAACGCGCGAGACGATCCTCGCCTCGATGAACCTGTCGCTCGCCGCCACCACCGTGTTCGGCGACTGCCCCGAGGATCTCGACGTGCTGGTGCTCGGCGCCGTGCCGGGCGAAGTCATCGCCGATGCCGAAGTCGCGGCGTTCGTCGCGCGCGCCGGTCGCCGGGCGCGCTGCCTGATCGGCATCTGCGGCGGCGTGCTGCTGCTCGGCGCCGCGGGCCTGCTCGAAGGGCGGCGCGCCACCACCAACTTCCATGTGCTCGACGCGCTGACGGCGCTCGGCGCGGCCGAAGCCGTGCCCGGCGGCGAAGTCGTGATCGACGGCCCGCTCTACACGGCGGGCCCGGCCACCGGCAGCTTCGAGGCCGCGCTGCTGGCGCTGGCCGCATTGCGCGACGCCGACACGGCCCGGCTCGTCGAGCTGACCATCGAAAACGTGCCGCGCGCGCCGTTCGGCACGGGCTCGCCCGCGCTGGCCGGCCCCGCCCTGACTCAGGCCGCGCTCGCGCGCTGGCGCCCGCTGTTCGATGGCTGCCGCCAGGCGGCGGCAGCCATGCATGCCCGCAACGGCGCGGTCGCGCCGCCGCACGCGCCATGAAAAACGCCGGCTCGAAAGCCGGCGTTCTTTGTTCGGGTCCCAAGCCTTGCCGGCCAGGCGCGACGCTCAGGCCGCGTTGCGAATTTCGCCGCTATCTCCGCTCTCGCCATCCTCGCCGTCGGCTGCCGCGCCGCCGCGCTCGGCGAACGCATGGCCGATCATCAGCAGGCTCGGTTGCGATGCATCGAGCCAGGCCTGCGCCTCGCCCGCCGCCATGCGCGCCAGCGTCAGCGCGAAGCTGCGCTCGCGCGCCGTGCTGCACGCTTCGACGATCGCCACCGGCGTGTCGCCCGGGCGGCCCGCGTCGATCAGTTGCTGCGCGATGCCGGGCGCGCTGTCGCGACCCATGTAGAACACCAGCGAATTGGCGTTGACCTGCTCGCGGATCTCGTCGCTGCCGGGCGCGCGGCTCTGGGTGGCGAACGCCACGCTGCGCGACACGCCGCGCAGCGTCAGCGAGCGCTTCAGCGTCGCGGCGCTGGCCAGCGCGGCCGTGATGCCCGGCACCACGTCGTACTCGATGCCGGCCGCTTCGAGCGCGCGCATTTCCTCGTCCGCACGACCGAACAGCATCGGATCGCCGCCCTTCAGGCGCACCACCACCGCGTGTTCGCGCGCGGCGTCCACGATCTGCTTGTTGATGAACTGCTGCGCCGACGAGCGTTGCCCGCAGCGCTTGCCCACCGCGATGCGGCGCGCGTTCGGCGCGTAGTCGAGCATTTCCGGCTCGACCAGCGCGTCGTGCAGCACCACGTCGGCCTGCGCGAGCAGCCGGGCGCCGCGAACCGTGATGAGGTCCGCCGCGCCCGGCCCCGCGCCAATCAGATACACCTTACCCATAAGCTCTTCGTCGGTTGTTCGCCGCCGGCGGCGAGGCGCGCGTGGCGCCCCGCTACCGGCGGTACGGACCTCAGGCGGAGTACGCGCGGATCATGCCGGCGGCCACCGTGTGGTGCGTCGCTTCGTCGATCAGCACGAACGCGCCCGTGCCCGGATGCGCATCGTAGGTGTCGCAGACGATCGGCTTTTGCAGCGTCAACGCCACGCGGTCGATGTCGTTCATCTTCAGATCCTGGCGGTCGGTGGCGTGCGACAGCGTATGCACGTCGAGCACCTGCTTGACCGCGCCGATCTTCGTGAACACCGTGTTCGTCGTCTGCTTCAGCAGATACTTGCGTTGCGGAGACAGCGGCGTTTCGTCGAACCAGCACAGGTCGGCCTCGAGCTTCTTGGCCGGTTCGATGCGCTGCGCGTTCGGCACGAACACGTCGCCGCGCGACACGTCGACGTCTTCCGCCAGGCGGATCGTGACGGTCTGCCCGGCGAACGCGGATTCTACCGCAGCCGTGCCGCCCGGCACCGGCGTGACGATCTCGGCCACCGTGGCCGTGCGGCCCGACGGCAGCACCGCAATTTCGTAGCCCACCTTCACTTCGCCCGCTTCGACGCGGCCCATGTAGCCGCGGAAATCGTCGGTCGAGCTGCCGTCCTGGCGCGCCACCCACTGCGCCGGAAAGCGCAGCGCGTCGCCGCCGTCAATCGCGACCGGCAGCGATTCTAGCAGGTCGAGCAGCGGCTCGCCAGCGTACCACGGCATGCTGTCCGACAGCGTGACGATGTTGTCGCCCTTGAGCGCCGACACCGGCACGAAGCTGACGTCCTTCAGCCCCAGTTGCTGCGCGAGCGCCACATAGGCGTCGCGGATCAGGTTGAAGGTCGCTTCCGAATACTCGACCAGATCCATTTTGTTGATCGCGACGATCGCGTGCTGCAGGCCGAGCAGCTTGACGATCGCGCTATGGCGCTTGGTCTGCGGCAGCAGTTGCGTGACGCCGTTCTCGACCGTCACGCGCGTCGCGTCGACCAGGATGATCGCGGCGTGCGCCGTGGATGCGCCGGTCACCATGTTGCGCGTGTACTGCTCGTGGCCCGGCGTGTCGGCGATGATGAACTTGCGCTTGGCGGTCGCGAAATAGCGGTACGCGACGTCGATCGTGATGCCCTGCTCGCGCTCGGCTTCGAGGCCGTCGGTCAGCAGCGCGAGGTCGAGCTCGTCGCCCACCGTGCGCTTGTTCTTCGCGCGCGACAGCGCCGAGAGCTGATCCGACAGGACGGCCTTGCTTGTCGTACAGCAGGCGACCGATCAGCGTGCTCTTGCCGTCGTCGACGCTGCCTGCCGTGATGAATCGCAACACGCCGAGGTCTTCGTGGTTCTCAATGATGCTCATGATGTTCTCTGTCCTCGCGTGCTTCAGAAATAACCTTGCTTCTTGCGCTGTTCCATCGCGGCTTCCGACGCCTGATCGTCCATCCGCGTCGCGCCGCGCTCGGTGATTTCCGTCACGGTGGTTTCGGCGATGATCTTCTCGACGTTGTCGGCGTCGCTGTCCACCGGGCAGGTGCAGCTGATGTCGCCGACGGTACGGAAGCGCACCAGCGCCTGCTCGCTCGTCTCGCCCTCGCGCATCGGCGTGATGAGCGGCGTGACCGGCACCAGCAGGCCGTTGCGGCGCACGATCTCGCGGTGGTGCGCGTAATAGATCGACGGCAGTTCGAGGTTCTCGCGGGCGATGTATTGCCACACGTCGAGCTCGGTCCAGTTCGAGATCGGGAACACGCGCAGGTGCTCGCCGTTGTGCAGGCGGACGTTGTACAGGCTCCAGAGTTCCGGGCGCTGCGCCTTCGGGTCCCACTGGCCGAATTCGTCGCGGAACGAGAAGATCCGCTCCTTCGCGCGCGCCTTTTCCTCGTCGCGGCGCGCGCCGCCGATCAGCGCCGTGTAGCCGTATTGCTCGATCGTTTCGAGCAGCGTGACGGCCTGCGCGGCGTTGCGCTAATCGGTTTCGCGGCGCAGCACCACGGTGCCGCGCTTGATCGAATCCTCGACGTGGCCCACCACCAGTTCGGCGCCGATTTCCTTGGCGCGACGGTCGCGGAAGTCGATCACTTCCTCGTAGTTGTGGCCCGTGTCGATGTGCACGAGCGGGAACGGCAGCGAGGGCTTGCGGCCCGCGCCCAGGCCGAAAGCCTTCAGCGCCAGATGCAGCACGACGACCGAATCCTTGCCGCCCGAGAACAGCAGGGCCGGCTTGCTGCACTCGGCCACAAGCTCGCGCAGGATATGGATCGACTCGGCCTCGAGCCAGTCGAGGTGGCCCATCCGGCTGGCGGTGCGGATTGTTCGAGCGTCGTGCTCATGGTGTCAGTCCTTACTGGGTTGCTGGCCGTCCGTCATGGCGGACGGCGCCGTTCTGTATCGTTCGTGCTGCCTGGCCGTTGCGTCGAGCGTCGAGCGCGTCAGGCGCTCGCGCCGCGGTTCGGCAATTCGGAGACCGGGGCGACCGTGACGTGCAGGCCGCACTCCTTGCTGTCGCGCGATTCCCACCACCAGCGGCCCGCGCGGCTGTCCTCGCCGGGGCGGATCGCCCGCGTGCACGGCTCGCAGCCGATGCTCGGGTAGCCGCGCGCGTGCAGCGGATTGACCGGCACGTCGAAGGGCTTCAGGTAGGCCCACACGTCGGCTTCGGTCCAGTCGGCGAGCGGGTTGTACTTGGCGATGCCGCGCGCGTCGTCCTGCTCTTCCTCGTGCAGCTCCGCCCGCGTGACCGACTGCGCGCGGCGCTGGCCCGTGACCCACGCCTCGACGCCGGACAGCGCGCGGTTCAGCGGCTCCACCTTGCGGATGTGGCAGCACGACTTGCGCAGCTCGACGCTTTCGTAGAAAGCGTTCAGGCCGTGCTCGGCCACGTAGCGATCTATCGCATCCTGCTGCGGATGGAACTGCTCGATCTCGTAGCCGTGAGCTATTGTCGAATCTGGTGTACGGCGGTCGCGACGGGAATTTGAAAAGGCGGTGGCGGTTTAGCTGAGAATGTTGCTTGTCGTGAGCACAACCAGCGAACCCTGAGTGATCCGGAAACCAGCCACCATGAAGAAGACTACGAAAGAAGCGACCAGCAGTAAAGCAGAAACGAAGAGCGTGCTCGACGAGCTGATCCAACAGGGCGCGCGGCAGATTATTCAGCAGGCAGTCGAAGCGGAGCTTGCAACGATGCTCGGGCGGTGTCCCATTCGTAGTTGAAGGTTGGGACGGCGGGGTTTCATAGATTAGGCAGACTCCCGATCATGGTCAACGCGTTTTTCGAGTGATCGATGCAGGGCGACGGCGAGGATCCAGAGGTCGTTGGCACCACCGAGCTTGCGGAAGCGCTTCTCCGCTTCCAGGAAACCGGTGGCCGCCCAGCGCATCGCCATGTCGGCGTCGCGATAGCGATGGACCCGGCCACTCACGC
>WNEB01000002.1 GCA_009914575.1 Burkholderia gladioli | reverse complement strand
GCGTGTCGCGCGCGACGTTTCTCGGGCTGGCGTTCAAGCTGATCGAATCGGCCGAAGAGTCGTGGCGCAAGATCCGCGCGCCCGAGAAGCTGACCGAGCTGCTGGCGGGCATGCCGTTCAAAGATGGGGTACCGGTGACCGACAGCACACCGGCTCAGCAATCGCTCGCCGCCTGATCATGCCGACACCCTGTACACCAGATTTGACTTTAGCTCCCTGCTGCCTGAACTCCAGGCTGAACTCCTGCCCCTTTCTGCCTGCCTTGCTCTTGGTCGTCGTCCACCTCCTATTGCGATAGTTAATCGCTTATAGGGGTGTCCGTGAAACGGGGCAAGATCAGTGGTCATCGCCACCGTGGCCGAGCCCGTGGCCAGGCGCATCATCGCGGCGGCGAGCCAGCCGAGCAGCAGCGGCGACAGATGCGCGGCCCCGGCGGTTGCGACGATCTGCTGCGAGATGCCGCTGTCGCGCAGGATGCCGCCGAAGCCGCCGCCCGCGCCGACGATCAGCGTGATGCCGGCGATCGGCGCCAGGCAGTCGCCGCAGAACTTCTGGATCTGTTCCTTGTTGAAGCCGTGCTTCGCGCCGAAGGTCCAGAAGCTGACCAGCGCCGCGATCAGCAGCGCCACGTCCGAATTGCCGGCGAAACGCAGCAGGTTGTTGGCGACCGTCTTCGGTTCGAACACCAGGTCGGCCCAGCTGCCGACCAGCATCAGCACCACCGGCAGCAGGATCGTGAACAGCGTGATGCCGAAGCTCGGCAGCTCGCGGTCGCGCTTGGCCTGCGCGTCCGAATCGATGAACTGCGCGGCCAGCGGATTGTTCTCCGGCAGCTTCACGTGCTTGTGGATCAGCAGCGCGAACAGCGGGCCGGCGACGATGGCGGTCGGGATCCCGACGATCAGGCCGTAGGCGATGGTCTTGCCGATGTCGGCGTGGAACGCCTGCACCGCGAGCAGCGCGGCCGGGTGCGGCGGAATCAGCCCGTGCACGACGACCGACAGCCCCGCCACCATCGGCAGGCCGACCAGCAGCAGCGATTTATTGGTGCGCTTGGCGACGTTGAACGCGATCGGGATCAGCAGCACGAAGCCGACTTCGAAGAACACCGGCAAGCCGATGATGATGGCGATGCACATCATCGCCCAATGAATGTTCTTCTCGCCGAACCAGCCGATCAGCGTGACGGCGATCCGTTCGGCGCCGCCCGATTCGGCCATCATCTTGCCGAGCATGGTGCCGAGGCCGACCACGATCGCGATGTGGCCCAGCGTGCCGCCGTTGCCGGTTTCGAACGATTTGACGATCTTGTCCATCGGCATGCCGACCACAGCGCCGAGGCCGAGCGACACGATGATCAGGACCAGAAACGGATAGATCTTGAAGCGCGCGATCATCACAATCAGCAATACGATCGCGATCACCGTGCACCATAGCAGCCCGCTGCCTTGAACAGCACCCATGAACTCCTCCTTGCGATTATTTGAACCGGGCCGACGCACCACGACACCCGGCCATTCTTCGATGGGCCCGCGAGCGCAAAACCTGACAGGCCCGACAGGACGCTGAATTCTACTTTCGTTTTAATCGGCGCGATAGAACCGGTTCCATGCGCATAAACCCTAGAAAATTGCCGAAAGTCTGAAGAATCGGGCGCGGTGCGCCGCGCGTCGCAGGTGCGGCAAGGGTCGCGATCGCGAGGATCCACTATAGGGGATGGCGGCGCGTTTCGCCTCGCCGATGCAAGGCGCCGATGCACGATTCATCGCGCGAGGCCACAGCGCAACGGGACCGATGGTCGCGAATGCAACCATCGGTCCCGCCCGGGTTCAATCCGGTCAGCGCGAGGCCGACGCCTCGCCGCCCCCTGCCGCGCTCAGCGCGTCAGCTGGCTGGGGGCCTCTGCGCGAGGCGCGTGACCTCGGCCCAGTCCTGAGCGGCCAGCGCTGCCTTCGGCGTGAGCCACGAGCCGCCGACGCACACCACGTTCGGCTGCTTGAGGAAATCGGGCGCCGTCTGCGCGCTGATGCCGCCCGTCGGGCAGAACTTCAGCGCCGGGAACGGGCCGTGGAACGCCTGCAGCATCGGGATGCCGCCGGCCTGCTGGGCCGGGAAGAACTTGACGACTTCGTAGCCGAGTTCGAGCGCGGCGATGATGTCGGTCGGCGTCATGACGCCTGGCAACAGCGGCAGGCCGGCGTCCTGCGCGGCCTCGTGAATCGCGCGCGTGAGGCCCGGCGACACGCCGAACTGCGCGCCGGCCTTCTTGGCGAGCGCGCAGTGCTCGGGCTTGGTGATGGTGCCGACGCCGACCACGATGTCGTCGGCCAACTGGCTTGCGCGCTCGATCGCCTTGAGGCCGGCCTCGGTGCGCAGCGTGATTTCGAGCACCTTCACGCCGCCCGCGTGCAGCGCGCGCGACACGTGCTCGCCCTGCTCGACCGTCTCGAACGCGAGGACCGGAATCACCGGGCCGAGTTTCACGATGTCGTGGATCGTCTTCATCTGCTGCTTCTCCTGTAACGGGATGGATCTCGCCGAGTTCAATGCCCGCGATGTGAGCGTTGGGGCTTCAGTGCGCGATCGTCACGCCGGCGCGGGCGGTTTCGCCCACCAGCGCGCCGAACACCGAGGCGCCCGCCTCGGCCGGCATGGCCGCCGCGCGGAACACGCCGAACAGCTCGCGGCCGAAGCCCACTTCGTTGTCCGCCTGATGCGCGGGGCGCGCCAGCTCGCGCGCGGCCCACTCGTTCGCCTCGACCTCGACGTCGAGGATGCCGGCCTGCGCGTCGATAACGATCATGTCGCCGGTGCGCACCTTGGCCAGCGGGCCGTCGAGCAGCGCCTCGGGCGACACGTGGATCACCGCCGGCACCTTGCCCGACGCGCCCGACATGCGCCCGTCGGTCACCAGCGCGACGTGAAAGCCCTGATCCTGCAGCACGCCGAGCAGCGGCGTCAAACGGTGCAGCTCGGGCATGCCGTTGGCGCGCGCGCCCTGGAAGCGCACCACCGCCACGAAATCGCGCTTCAGCTCGCCCGCGTCGAACGCGGCCTGCACGGCCTCCTGCGATTCGAACACGATGGCCGGCGCGACCACCTTGCGGTGCTCGGGCGCGACGGCCGAAATCTTGATCACGCCGCGGTCGAGGCGGCCCTGCATCAGGCGCAGGCCGCCGTCGGCCTGGAACGGCTCGGCGATCGGGCGCAGCACCTTGGCATCCTGGCTCTCGGCCACACCCGGCACCCATTCGAGCTTGCCGTCGATCAGCTTCGGCTCGTGCGTGTAGTGCGACAGGCCCTTGCCCGCCACCGTCGTGACGTCCTCGTGCAGCAGGCCGCCTTCGAGCAGGTTGCGCACCAGGAACGCCACGCCGCCGGCCGCGTGGAAGTGATTCACGTCGGCCTTGCCGTTCGGGTAGATCTTGGCGAGCAGCGGCACCACGGCCGACAGCTGGTCGAAATCGTCCCAGTCGATCAAGATGCCGGCCGCGCGCGCGATCGCCACCAGGTGCATCGTGTGGTTGGTCGAGCCGCCCGTGGCGAGCAGCGCGACGATGCCGTTGATCACGGCCTTCTCGTCGACCACATGGCCGATCGGCGTGTAGCTGCCGCGCTCGACGGTGAGATCGAGCACGCGGCGCGCGGCCTGGGCCGTCAGCGCATCGCGCAGCGGCGTGTGCGGATGAACAAAAGCCGAGCCCGGCAGATGCAGCCCCATCACTTCCATCAGCATCTGGTTGCTGTTGGCCGTGCCGTAGAACGTGCAGGTGCCGTGGCCGTGATAGGCGGCCGATTCGGCTTCGAGCAGCGCGTCGCGGCCCACCTGGCCGGTCGCGAACTGCTGGCGGATCTTGGCCTTGTCGTCGTTCGACAGGCCGCTCGTCATCGGGCCGGCCGGCACGAAAATGGTCGGCAGATGGCCGAACTGCAGCGCGCCGATCAGGAGGCCCGGCACGATCTTGTCGCAGATGCCGAGGCACAGCGCCGCATCGAACATGTTGTGCGTCAGCGCGATCGCGGTGCTCATCGCGATCGTCTCGCGCGAGAACAGCGACAGCTCCATGCCCGGATTGCCCTGCGTGACGCCGTCGCACATGGCCGGCACGCCGCCCGCGAACTGCGCGACGCCGCCGTTCTCGCGCGCGGCCGCCTTGATCAGGTCCGTATAGCTGACGTACGGCGCATGCGCCGACAGCATCTCGTTGTACGACGACACGATGCCGATGTTCGGCTGGCGCACCGACTTGATGACGAACTTGTCGTTGCCTTCGAGGCCCGCGAAACCGTGCGCGAGGTTGGCGCACGACAGCGCGCCGCGCGCCGGGAAGCGGCCTTGCACGGCGTCGATGCGTTCGAGGTAAGCGGTGCGGGTGGGACGGCTGCGTGCGACGACGCGCTCGGTCACGTTCACGAGAGTGGGATGCAGCGAGGCCATGCTGGGCGGCTCCTCTGTGGCCGGCGGGGCCGGCGTCGGAAATCGTGGGGGGGCCGGTTTTGACCGACCGATCGCCGCGAAGTTTAGTAGAAAAACTACAATCCCGCAATCTTGCAGCGCAGCATCTTCATCGACATCTCTCGCACGAAGCTTGCTCATCATGGCTTATAACTCAGTGAAAACCCTGACGTCGATGCTGCTCACCCTTTCAATTTCCCAAAATCATGTAGTTTTTCTACACACTGTTCGCAATACTACAATCCGTCATTTCCGAACCGAGCCGACGATGCTGCCCCGAATCGAAGCGCTGCGCGCGCAGTTGCGCCCGTCCGAGCAGAAACTCGCCGATTACGTGCTGGCCGCGCCGCGCGAAATCCTCGACATGTCGATGACCGACCTCGCGACGCGCGCCGGCGTCAGCCAGCCGACCATCGCACGTTTTTGCCAGGCGCTCGGCTGCAGCGGCTTTCGCGAATTCAAGATCCGCCTCGCGCAGAGCGTGGCGCCGGGCGTGCCGTCGGTGTATCGCGACGTCGAGCCCGACGAGCCCGCGCCCGGCATCATCGGCAAGGTATTCGACCGCACCATCGGCGCGCTGATCGAGGCGCGCAACAGCCTGTCGGCCGGCAGCGTGGCCGAGGCGATCGCCCTGCTCGCGCGCGCTTCGCGCATCGAGTTCTACGGCGCGGGCGGCTCGGGCATCGCCGCGCAGGACATCCAGCACAAGTTCTTCCGGCTCGGCGTGCCGAGCGTCGCCTATTCCGATCCGCACACGTTCTCCATGTCGGTCGCGCTGCTCGGGCCGCAGGACGTCGTGGTGGCGATCTCGAACACGGGGCGCACGCGCGACATCGTCGAGGCCGCGAAATCGGCGCTCGCCTGCGGGGCCAAGGTGGTGTCGATCACGCATAGTCATTCGCCGCTCGCGCAGGCCGCGAGCGTCAACCTCGCGTCGAACATCGCCGAGGAAACCGACGTGTTCTCGCCGATGACGTCGCGCATGTCGCATCTGGCGATCGGCGACATCCTCGCGGTGGGCGTGGCGCTGCAACGCGGCCCCGAACTCGTGGACCGGCTCGGCCGCGCCAAGGCCGCCATCGTGCGGCGGCGCATCGACGCCGAGGTGCGCCCCGGCGAGCGCCGCGGCACGCGCGAGGCGCGCGATGCAGCGAACGAAGGCGGCGGCGACACGCAGAAGGAAGAGGCCGGCAAGCGCTGAACGCGAGGCCGGCAAAGCACAACGCCCGCACGATCCGCGCCGAAAACGGCAGCGGCCCGTGCGGGCGTCGTCATGTACGGCGCCGGCCGGCGCGGCGCAAGGCCGGACTCAGAACGGCTTGATCACGGCCAGCGCCACCGCGCCGAGCATGCCGAGCACCGGCAGTTCGTTGAAGAAGCGATACCAGCGATCCGAGCGACGGTTCTCGCCGCGCTCGAACACGCGCAGCAAGTGGCCGCAGTAGACATGATAGCCGATCAGCAGCAGCACGATCGTCAGCTTCGCGTGAATCCAGCCCTGCCCCTGGCCAACGCCGGCCACGAGCCAGAGCCAGAGCCAGAGCCCGCACGCGAGCGCCGGCACGGCGATGAAGCTCATGAAGCGGAACAGCTTGCGCGCCATCGTCAGCAGCCGGCGCACGGCACCGGGATCGCTCTCCATCGCGAGGTTCACGAAGATGCGCGGCAGGTAGAACAGCCCCGCGAACCACGCCGCGATCAGCACGATGTGGAAGGTCTTGACCCAGAGATACGTCATCGAATCGTCCGTTGGCAGTGGCGGCGGCGCTTACTCGCGGCCCTCGCCGTGCCCGAGCACGACGTATTTCAGCGAGGTCAGCCCTTCGAGCCCGACCGGGCCGCGCGCATGCAGCTTGTCGTTCGAGATGCCGATTTCGGCGCCGAGGCCGTATTCGAAACCGTCGGCGAAGCGCGTCGAGGCGTTGACCATCACGCTTGCCGAATCGACTTCGCGCAGGAAGCGCATCGCGCGGTCGTGATCCTCGGTGACGATCGCATCGGTGTGCGCGGAGCCGTAGGTGTTGATGTGCTCGATCGCGGCGTCGAGGCCGTCGACCACCTTCACGGCCAGCACCGGCGCGAGGTATTCGGTGCGCCAGTCTTCCTCGGTGGCGTCGACGAGCGGGCCGACGCCGACGGCCTCGAGCACGGCCTTCGCGGCGGCATCGACGCGCAGCTCGACCGACTTGTCGCGATAGAGCCGGCCCAGCGGCGGCAGCACCGCCGCCGCCACGCCGCGCGCCACCAGCAGCGTTTCCATCGTGTTGCAGGTGCCGTAGCGATGCGTCTTGGCGTTGTCGCACACCGTCAGCGCCTTGGCCAGATCGGCGCGATCGTCGACGAACACGTGGCAGATGCCGTCGAGGTGCTTGATCATCGGCACGCGCGCATCCTTCATCAGCCGTTCGATCAGGCTCTTGCCGCCGCGCGGCACGATCACGTCGACGTATTCGGTCATCGTGATCAGCTTGCTGACCGCCGCGCGATCGGCGGTGGCCACCACCTGCACGGCATCGGCCGGCAGCCCGACCGCCGACAGCCCCTCGCCGATCAGCTTCGCGAGCGCGGTGTTCGATTCGAGCGCCTCGGAACCGCCGCGCAGGATCGTGGCGTTGCCGGACTTCAGGCACAGCGCCGCGGCGTCGATCGTCACGTTCGACCGCGATTCGTAGATGATGCCGATCACGCCGAGTGGCACGCGCATCTGGCCGACCTGGATGCTGCTCGGACGGAACTTCAGGTTCGAGATCTCGCCGATCGGATCGGCCAGCGCGGCCACCTGGCGCAGCCCTTCGATCATCGTGTTCAGCGCCTTGTCGGACAGCGTTAGGCGGTCGATGAACGCGGCGTCCTGGCCGTTCGCGCGCGCGCGTTCGACGTCGCGTGCGTTGGCTGCCTTCAGCGCCGGCGCCTCGCGTTCGATCGCCGTGGCGATCGCGGCGATCGCGGCGTTCTTCGCGGCGGTGTCGGCCCGCGCGATCGCGCGCGAGGCTTGCCGCGCGCGGCGGCCGACGTCCGACATGTACTGATCGATATCCATCGTGAAACCCGAATCCGGAATGGCAGCCGCGCCGTGCGGCGGCTCGCCGTGGTGATGATGAGCGCCGCCGCCCGGCTCGGGCGCAGCGAGTGAAGATTGTATGCGCGCCGGCACGCGTCTGCCGAAGCCGGTCGCGTCAGGCCGGGCGACGTTCTGCCGCACCCGCGCGCGGGCCGCCGGCGCCGCGCGGCGAACCCTGCGCGCCGGCCACCGTCATCGCGAGCTGGAACAGGCCGTCCCACGGATCGGGCGGCGGCTCGTCGGCACGCGGCAGGCCCGGCGCGGCGCCGGAAAGGCCCTTGACCTGGCGGTCGAGCTTGGCGGCCAGCGCCAGCGCCTTTTCGAGCACCGCTTCCGACACGCGCGCGAGCGCCGGGCCGATCAGCCGCTCGCGCGGCCCCCAGACACGGTTCTCGCGCACCAGCACCGCAAGCGGCTTGCCGGCCTCGACGCCGCGCTTGATCCGCAACAGCGTGCGCAATTCCTCGACCACGGCCCACAACACCAGCACGAGCGCCTCGCCCTCGCAGTTCAGGCCGTCGATCATGCGCGCGAGCCGCCCGGCATCGCCGGCCAGCATCGCCTCGTTGAGCTTGAATACGTCGTAGCGCGCGACGTTGAGCACGGCGTCCTGCACCTGCTCGAAATTCAGCGTGCCGGACGGATACAGCAGCCCGAGCTTCTGGATTTCCTGGTGCGCGGCCAGCAGGTTGCCCTCGACACGCTCGGCGATGAATTGCAGCGCGCGCCGCCCGTCCTCGCCGACCGCAACGCGCTGGCCCTGCGCCGACAGCCGCTGGCCGATCCAGTTCGGCAACTGCGTGCGATCGACGGGATCGATCTTCAGCGCGACGCCGCCGTTGCCGAGCGCGGTGAACCACGCGGACTTCTGCGTGGCGGCATCGAGCCGCGGCAGCGTGACGAGCACCAGCACGTCGGGGTTGCCCGCGCCGGCCAGCGTCTTCAGCGCGTCGGCGCCTTCCTTGCCGGGCTTGCCGGACGGAATGCGCAGTTCGATCAGTTGACGGTCGCCGAACAGGGACATCGCCTGGGTCGCGCCGAGCAGCGAGCTCCAGTCGAAGCTGCGCTCGACGGTAAACACCGAACGCTCGGTAAAACCGACCGCGCGCCCGGCGGCGCAGATCCGGTCGCATGCCTCCAGCGCCAGCAACGGCTCGTCGCCGTACACGGTGTAGAGGCCGGCCAGCCCTTTCGCGAGGTGCGGCTCCAGCGCGTCAAGTCGCAATTGCATCGGTTCGAACGCTCGGCAGTCGGAAGAAAACGACGATCGGAAAGTGCCGCGCGATCAAAGCGGCGGCGGCGACAGCGGTGCACGCGGCGCGACGCCCGGCACCACTTCGTTCGGCTGCGGCGTCAGCGTGTGCACGATCGACAGCCGGCGCGTCAGCTGATCGACGGCGTCGTTCTGCATGTCGGCGTAGAGCACGTCGGATTCCTGCGCCTTCGCCTGCACGAATTGCGCGTTGTAGGTCATCGCGCGGTTCAGCGCGATCACGCTGGGCGCGATCAGCAACGCGCCGTCCTTCGTCGTCAGCGTGTAGTTCAGCGAATAGTTGAGCTGGTATTCCTCGACCGTGCCGAACTGGTCGAGCGTCAGCGTGCTCGTGCCGCGCGTTTCGGACACGCGCAGCACCGCATCGGCGGCGTCCGGGTTCGTCACGATCTTGGTATCGCTGCCGCCCTCGACCATGCGCCGCAGGCGAGCGGCAACGACCGGCGGCGCGCCCGCGATCATCAGGTGCTTGAACGCGTAATCCTGCGTGCCGCGCAACTGGAAACCGCACGCGGACAGCAGCGCCGCGCTGCCCACGGCCATCAAAAACGATCTGCGGATCACCTTCGCTCCTTGCTGGTTCGGTCTGCGCGTCAGACCACGACGTTGACGAGTCGGCCCGGCACGACGATCACCTTCTTCGCCGGCTTGCCTTCGCTGAACTTCGCGAACGCCTCGTCGGCGAGCGCGGCGGCTTCGATCGCGTCGCGGCCGGCGTCCTTGGCCACCTTCACGGCGCCGCGCACCTTGCCGTTGATCTGCAGCACGAGTTCGATCTCGGCCTGTTCGAGCGCGGCTTCGTCGACCTTCGGCCAGGGCGCGTCGAGCAGCGTGCCGAACTCGTCGGCATAGCCCAGTTCGCGCCAGAGCTCGAACGTCAGGTGCGGCACGACCGGGTACAGCACGCGCAGCAGGATGCCGTAGGTTTCGCGCTGCACGGCGACCGACACGCCCTTGGCGCCTTCGATCGCGTTCAGCATCTTCATGGACGCCGATACGACCGTGTTGTATTGCAGGCGCTGGTAGTCGAAATCGGCCTGCTTGAGCACGCCGTGGATTTCGCGGCGCAGCACCTTGGCGGCTTCGTCGAGCGCCGATGCGTCGAGCGCAGCGCGCGCGGCGAGCGCCTCGCGGTTGGCCGAACCGAAGGCCCAGACGCGGCGCAGGAAGCGGCTCGCGCCTTCCACGCCGGCGCCCGACCATTCGAGCTGCTGCTCGGGCGGCGCGGCGAACATCGTGAACAGGCGGGCCGTGTCGGCGCCATGCTGGTCGATCAGCAGTTGCGGATCGACGCCGTTGTTCTTCGACTTCGACATCTTCTCGATGCCGCCCATCACCACTGGCTGGCCGTCGGCGTTCAGCACCGCGCCGGCCGGGCGACCCTTGTCGTCGTGCGTGACCGTCACGTCGGCCGGGTTGTACCAGGTCTTCTTGCCGGTCGCGTCCTCGCGATAGAACGTGTCGTTGAGCACCATGCCCTGCGTCAGCAGGTTCTTGGCCGGCTCGCCGAACTTCACGAGGCCCAGGTCGCGCATGACCTTGGTCCAGAAGCGCGAGTACAGCAAGTGCAGGATCGCGTGCTCGATGCCGCCGATGTATTGATCCATCGGCATCCAGTAATCGGTGCGCGCGTCGACCATCGTGTTCGCGTCGGGCGCGGTGTAGCGCGAGAAGTACCACGACGAATCGACGAAGGTGTCCATCGTGTCGGTTTCGCGCTTCGCTGCCGCGCCGCACTTCGGGCACGTGCAGTTCAGGAACGCTTCCGATTTCGCGAGCGGGTTGCCCGAGCCGTCCGGCACGAGGTCTTCCGGCAGCACCACCGGCAGATCGGCTTCCGGCACCGGCACGTCGCCGCACGACGGGCAGTGGATAATCGGGATCGGCGTGCCCCAGTAGCGCTGGCGCGACACGCCCCAGTCGCGCAGGCGCCAGGTGACCTGCTTGTCGCCGAAGCCGCCGGCGTTCAGGTCGGTCGCCACCGCGTCGACGACCGCCTCGACGCCGAGGCCGTCGTACTTGCCGCTGTTGATCAGCGCGCCGCGCGATTTGTCGCCGTACCACTCCTGCCAGGCTTCGGTCGAGTAGGTTTCGCCTTCGACGGCGATCACCTGCTTGATCGGCAGCGCGTACTTCGCGGCGAACGCGAAATCGCGCTCGTCGTGCGCGGGCACGCCCATCACGGCGCCTTCGCCATAGCTCATCAGCACGTAGTTGCCGATCCACACCGGCACCGGCTCGCCCGTCAGCGGATGCTTGACCGAGAAGCCCGTGGCGACGCCCTTCTTTTCCATGGTGGCCATGTCGGCCTCGGCCACGCCGCCCTGCTTGCACTCCTCGATGAAGGCCTGCAGCTCCGGGCGGCCTTCGGCCAGGCGCGTGGCGAGCGGGTGCTCGACCGCGATGGCGCAGAACGTGACGCCCATCACGGTGTCGGCGCGCGTGGTGAACACGCGCAGCAGCTTCTGCTCGCCGTCGAGTTCGTACGGAAAGCCGAAGTTCACGCCGAAGCTCTTGCCGATCCAGTGCTGCTGCATGATCTTGACGCGCTCGGGCCAGCCGAGGCCTTCGAGGTCGTTCAGCAGCTCATCGGCGTATTGCGTGATGCGCAGGTAGTACATCGGGATTTCGCGCTTTTCGACCACCGCGCCCGAGCGCCAGCCGCGGCCGTCGATCACCTGCTCGTTGGCGAGCACGGTCTGGTCGACCGGATCCCAGTTGACGGTGCCCGTCTTCTTGTAGGCGATGCCCTTCTCGAGCATCTTCAGGAACAGCCACTGGTTCCACTTGTAGTAATCGGGCTTGCAGGTGGCGATCTCGCGCGACCAGTCGATCACGAGGCCCATCGACTGCATCTGGCCCTTCATGTAATCGATGTTGTCGTAGGTCCACTTCGCGGGCGGCACGCCGTTGGCCATCGCGGCGTTTTCGGCCGGCATCCCGAACGCGTCCCAGCCCATCGGCATCAGCGTGTTGTAGCCGTTCATCCGCAGATAGCGGTACATCACGTCGTTGATCGTGTAGTTGCGGACGTGACCCATGTGCAGCTTGCCGGACGGATAGGGCAGCATCGACACGCAATAGAACTTCGGCTTTTGCGAATCTTCCTTCGTCAGGTAGGCGTCGGTAGCGCGCCAGTCGCGCTGGACGGCGGCTTCGACGTCGGCGGGTACGTATCGTTCTTGCATGGTGTGTTCGGCTTGGCTGTCGGCGCACGAGGCGCCCGCTGGCTGGAGTGGATTGAAAGTCGCACTCCCCGGGTCGCGGGGAAAGGGTTGATTATACCGTCCGCTCCGGCCCGTCAGGCCATCGCGCACGGCATGGGCTCAACGACCGGGTGCGGCGGGACGCGGCGCGTTCTGCGGCGCGCCCGTGCCGGCCGGCGCGGGCGACGACGGCCCCGCCGGCGCATCGGGATCGGTGACGAAGCCGATCCGCGACAGCCCGGCCGCCTGCGCGGCGCCCATCACGCGCGCGATCGTGTCGTAGCGCGCCGCCGCCGCGGCCCGCAGGTGCAGTTGGCGCGCGGCCCTGCGCGGCGGCGTCGCGAAAGCGCGCGACGAGCGCGTCGTAGCCGAGCGGCGTGGCGTTCCAGAAGAAATGGCCGTCGGCGTCGATCGACAGCGTGATGGTGTCGGGCCGCTCGGCGGCGGGCGCGGCGGCCACCTTCGGCAGGTCGAGCCGGATCGCGTGCGTCAGCAGCGGCGCGGTGATGATGAAGATCACCAGCAGCACCAGCATCACGTCGATCAGCGGCGTCATGTTGATTTCCGCCATCGGTGCGGCCGGTTCGCGATCGTCGAGTCCGCCGAATGCCATCGCGCGCTCCCGTTCAGGCCCGCGGCGCGGCAGACGCGCCGCCGGATTCGTGGCCGGCCTCGCCGCCCGCGAATGCGTGCAGATCGCGCGCGAAGCCGTCGAGATCCTCGACCAGCTGGCGCACCAGCCGGCCGAGCGTGTTGTAGGCGAGCACGGCCGGAATCGCGACCACCAGCCCGAACGCGGTCATGATCAGCGCCTCGCCGACCGGGCCGGCTACGCTGCCGATCTTCGCCTGGCCGCTTTCGGCGATGCTGCCGAGCGCGTGATAGATGCCGCAGACGGTGCCGAGCAAGCCGACGAACGGCGCGGTGCTGGCAATCGAGGCCAGCAGCACGAGGCCGAATTCGAGCCGGCGCTGCGAGCGGCGCATCGCCAGCCGCACCGCGCGCGGCACGCGCTCGGCCCGCTCGACGCGCGCGCCGAGCAGCGCGGGCGACGCGGCGGCGGCCTCATGCGCGGCCTCGGCCAGCGGCGCGAAAACGTGTTCGCGGTCGGCCGCGCGCAAGGCCGCCAGCCCTTCGGAGAACGAGCCGGCGCGCCAGAACGCGGCGATCGCGGCCGGCCCCTGGCGCTTCGCGCGCACCAGCGTCCAGGCCTTCAGCAGCAGAAAGCACCAGCTTGCCACCGACATCGCCGGCAACAGCCAGGCGACGCCGTGCGTGACGGCGTCGCCGCTCGCGAGGTAATGCATCACACCGGTGTCCGTCGCCATTCGCGCCTCCCGGTCGTTCGGCTCAGCGCAGGCCGAGCACGTCCTGCATGTCGAACAGGCCGGCCGGCTTGTCCGCGAGGTAGCGCACCGCGCGCATCGAGCCCTGCGCATACGACACGCGGCTCGACGACTTGTGGCTGATCTCGATGCGCTCGCCGATGCCGGCGAACAGCACGGTGTGATCGCCGACGATGTCGCCGCCGCGGATCGCCGCGAAACCGATCGTCGACGGATCGCGCGCACCCGTCTCGCCCTGGCGGCAATAGACGGCGCATTCCTCGAGCAAGCGGCCCAGCGAGGCGGCCACCGTCTCGCCCATCATCAGCGCGGTGCCCGACGGCGCGTCGACCTTGTGGCGGTGGTGCGCCTCGACGATTTCGATGTCGTAGCCCTGCGCGAATTGCTTGGCGGCGAATTCGAGCAGCTTGAGCGTGACATTGACGCCCACGCTCATGTTGGCCGAGAACACGATGCCGACCTGCTCGGCGACCGCGCACAATTGCGCCTTCTGCGGTTCGCTGAAGCCGGTCGTGCCGATCACGAGCTTCACGCCGTGGCGGCGCGCCGCGTCGAGATAGCCGATCGTGGTGTCGGGGCGCGTGAAATCGATCAGGTAGTCGGTGTCGGCGAACACGCGTTCGACGTCGTCGGTGATCGTCACGCCCGTCTGCTTGCCGAGGAACGCGCCGGCGTCCTGGCCCAGGTGCGCGGAACCCGTGCGACCGAGCGCGCCGACCAGCTTCGCGTCGGCATCGTTGAGAACCGCTTCGATCAGCATGCGGCCCATACGGCCCGATGCTCCGGCAATGGCAATGTTCATGGTCGTGTGTCGCGAATCTGCTTAATGGGACTGAAGGACTGAAGAACTGCAAATCGGTCGAAAAAACCGGTCGGGGCGCGCATGTCGCCCCGGAAAACGAACCGGGCGGTCGAAGCCGCCCGTCGGGGGATCCTGCCGGATCAGTTGGTGCTGCTCGGCGGCGCCGAAATGTCGACCGGCGGCGAGGTCAGCGGCTGGTTCGGCAGATTGTCGGTGCTGCGCGGGCCGACCGGCTGCGTACCGTCGCTCGGCGCGACCGGCGCCGGCGGGCGATGGAACTGGAACTGCGGCTGGACGGTCGGGCTCGCGCCGGGCGGCAAGCCGCCCGGGGTCGGGGCCGACGGCGCGGCCGGCGACGCGGGCGAGAAGCGGCGACCCTGCGCACCCTGGCTCGGCACCTGCGCGGTGGCGCGATTCGCCGCGCGGGCCGCTTCGGAATTCGCGTCCGATTGGCCGACCGTGCTGGCCGAAGCGGGCGGCGCGACGGCCGGCGTGGCGGCGGCGGGCGCCATGTCGGGCGCGCCGGCGGCAGCAGCGGCGGGCGCCGACGCGGCAGCGACCGAAGCCGCCGCTGCACGGGCGGCGGCTGCCGCCTTCGCCTGCTTCTTGCTGCGGCGATCGCCGTCGATGTCGGCCAGCAGATCGAGTTCGGACGGCAGGTTCTCGCCGCCCGACCAGCTCGACACGCGGTCGCCCTGGAAATTCACGATGAGGTCGCGCTGCTGAACGATCGAGGTCGAGCCGCGCTTGAAGTAGAACAGGTAATCCCAGCGATCCGCGTGGAACAGGTCGGCCAGCAGCGGCGTGCCGAGCAGCGCGCGGACCTGGTCGCGCGACATGCCGACCTGCAGTTGCGAAGCCTTTTCCTCGGAAACGAAGTTCCCCTGGACGACCGTGATGCGGTAAGGCGTGATGCTCTGCGCGATTCGTTGCGTGACGCTGTCATAAGACGAACAGCCTGCCAGCGTGACGACGGCGACAGCGACGGCAGCAGTAATGGCACTCCGCATGCGGGTCCTCTGAAGTTGCGAACGGGGTACGGGAAACTTGTCCGCCTATCGGCGTGGACCGGTCGACGACGCGGTTCACAGGTGACTGACAGGGCGAAAAGCCGGTACTATTGGAACCCAGCATTGTACTCTAGGGACGCCTAGCCATGACCAATCCGACCGAGCTGAAAAATATCGGGCTCAAGGCCACCCTACCGCGCCTCAAGATTCTCGAAATCTTCCAGCAAAGCGAAGTGCGCCATCTGACCGCCGAAGATGTCTACCGCAACCTGCTGCACGAGCAGCTCGACATCGGCCTGGCCACCGTTTACCGCGTGCTGACGCAGTTCGAGCAGGCCGGCCTGCTGTCGCGCAGCAACTTCGAATCGGGCAAGGCGGTGTTCGAGCTGAACGAAGGTTCGCACCACGATCACCTGGTCTGTCTCGATTGCGACCGTGTCGAGGAATTCTTTGACGCCGAGATCGAAAGCCGCCAGCAAGCCATCGCGAAGGCCCGCGGCTTCAAGCTGCAGGAGCATTCGCTGGCGATGTACGGCGCCTGCACCACGGAAGACTGCCCGCACCGCAAGCACTGACATCCGCGGCGGCACCAGCAAGCAATTCGGCCCGGCGGGCGCAAGCCCGGCCGGGCCGAATCGTTTCCGCGCCGGAAAAACCACACGCGGCATTCGCCAGGACATTCCTCAGGCGAATACAACATGCGACAAATCGCCTCACTCCGTCACGGCGCCACCAGCACGCGCGGTCGTTCCAGCGCAAGCTCGTCGCAGTTGTGCTCGCCGTTGCCGCCGCGGTCGACCACCACGAAATCGCTGACCGCATCGAGCGCGAGCAGCGGGTGATGCCAGACGTCCTTCGCGTAATTGACGCCGCGCCAGCCCTCGACGAGAAACGCGCACAGCTTCGACGGATCGAGTTCGCCGGTCGGCGCGACAACCACCACGTAACGCCCCGTCGTCGACAGCGGCACGAACGCCTGGCTGCCGAGCGGATGCCGCTCCATCATCGCGATCGCAATCGGCCAGGGGTGCGGCTGGCCGCGAAACAGGTTGACGAGCGGCCGCCCGCCCGCAGTGCCGACGTCGACCGTCGCCAGATCGTGAAAGCGCTCGGTGGTGCCGCCGTTGATCGGGAAGTGCCGCGCGCCGTCGAGTTCGATCACGTAGCCGAACGGCGCGAACGCCTCGCGCGTGAGCGGCTCCAGGTGCAGCGGCAGCGGTGCCAGTGGCGCATTCACGAGTGCTCTCCGTTCAGGCAAGTTCGCCCCAGAGGCGCAGGCGCGACACGCCGCCGTCCGGGAAGATGTTGAAGCGCACGTGGGTAACGGGGCCGAGCGCGGCCAGCCCGTTCTCGAACACATGCACGTGATCCATCGACAGCGACTGCTCGCCGAGCAGCTCCGGCCAGAACATCGCCTGCGTGATCAGCGAATCGTCGGTGCCGCCCGCCACGCGTGCGGCCTGCAGCGAGCAGCGATCCGGGAAGTTGCCCTTGAAGTGCGCGGTATCCATCTCGATGCGGCGGATGATGCCCGGCCGCGCCGAAGTGCTGGTTGTTCGCGGCCACCAGATACGCGCCGTTCTCGGTCGCGGCCAGATCGACCAGCTCGCCCGCCGTCGCGCGGCTCCAGTCGCGCAGCGGCTGGCCGTACACGCGCACGCGCAGGCGCGCCAGCCCGCCGTCCGGATAGAGATTGACGCGCAGGTGGGTGACGGTGCGCGACGCGTCCACGGCAAGGTAGTGATGGCGGTTGCCCTGCAGCGTGGTGGCCGGCACGAGCGGCTGCCAGTCGGCCTGCTCGGGCGGCAGTTCGCCGTCGGCGCTGCATGCCTCGATCGACGCGGCCGGCGGGAATTGCCGGTGAAATGGCTCGTGTCGAGACCGACGCCGTGCACGACGCCGGGCCGCGCCAGCTTCACGATGCACCAGTCGTGGCCGGTGGTGCGCTTGCGGCGCGTTTACCAGCCGTCCATCCACTTGCCGTGATCGTCGTACTTGCCGGGGATGAACACGGCCGGTTCCGGGTCGAGCATGCGCTCCTTGGGCGCGAAGAACTCGTCGCTGGCCACCAGCGCCTTCGCGCCGAGCCGCGGATCGGCGAGATTCATGTAGCGGCGCGTGAAGGCCGGTGCGTCGGGATCGAGGATCGGTGCAGCCATGATGTCTCCTGTCGGGGAACGGGCCCGGCGCCGCGCGCCGGGACGGGAAAGGGAAAAGGTGTCAGTGCGAATGGGCGTGGCGGTCGGTCGCCACGGCGTCGCCGGCTTCGGCTGCCTCGTCGCCGACCGGCACGTACCGCAGTTCGCGGTTCAGCACGCGGCGCGCGCGGGCGATATCGATGTCGTGCTCCCACACGGCCACCACCACCGTCGCCACGCAGTTGCCGATCAGGTTGGTGACGGCGCGCGCGATGCCCACGAACCAGTCCACCGGCAGGATCAGCACGAGGCCGAGCACGGGGATCGCCGGAATCGCCGACAGCGTCGCAGCCAGGATCACGATCGCCGAGCCGGGAATGCCGTGCGCGCCCTTCGACGTGATCAGCGACACCAGCAGCACCACGATCAGATCGTGCGCCGACAGCGGCGTATTGGTCGCCTGCGCGATGAACAGCACGGCGAGCGTCAGGTAGATCGAGAAGCCGTCGAGGTTGAACGAGTAGCCGGTCGGGATCACGAGGCCCGCCGTCGAGTCCTTGACGCCCATGAATTCGAGCTTGCGCATGATCTGCGGCAGCACGGCGTCCGACGAGGCCGTGCCGAGCACGATGGTCAGTTCCTCGCGCAGGTAGCGGATCAGCTTGAACACGCTGAAGCCGGCCAGCCGCATCACCACGCCGAGCACCACCGCGACGAACAGCGCGCAGCTCACGTAGAACACCGCCACCAGCAGCCAGAGTTGCTGGAGCGAGGCCACGCCGTACTTGCCGGTGGTGAACGCGATCGCGCCGAGCACGCCGAGCGGCGCGAGCTTGATGATGAAGCCCATCACGCGGAAGCACACCTGCGAGAACTCGTCGATCAGGCCGTTCAGCCGGCTGGCGCGCTCGCCGAGCAGCGACAGCGCGGAACCGAACAGCACCGCGAACACCAGGATCTGCAGGATATCGCCCTTCGCGAACGCGTCGAACGCCGTGTCGGGGATGATCTTCATCAGATAGCCGACCGTGTCCTTCAGGCTTTGCGCGTTCTTCGCGTATTCGGCGAGCGAGGCCGGATCGAGCGAGCGCAGATCCACGTTCATGCCCGCGCCCGGACGCGTCACCACGGCCAGCACCAGCCCGATGCCGAGCGCGAGCGTGGTCATCAGCTCGAAATAGACGATCGCCTTCACGCCCACGCGCCCGACCTTTTTCAGGTCGACCGCATTGGCGATGCCGCTCACCACCACGCAGAACACGATCGGCCCGATCACCATCTTGATCAGCTTGAGGAAGCCGTCGCCGAGCGGCCGCAGCGACTGCGCCATATGCGGAAACGCCGCGCCGAGCGCAACGCCGATCACGAGCGCGATCACCACGCGTCCGAACAGGGAATTCAGGAACCTCGACATCGCACCTCCCGTCACCACGGTTGTTGTGGACCAACCGTTCATACTGGTCATACCAGTGAAGTTATGACGGAGTGTAGGAAGCCGATATAGTCGCGTCAACCGTGTCAAAAACAGGGATTACCCGATCGCCGACACCTGCGCGGACGCTGCGGCGCGTGCGGTCCGGCCGGATTACAATGCCGGTCTGACCGGCCCCCGTGTAGTCATGAAGAACGTTCCCCATACCGTTACCGACGCCGCCGTGGCGACGATCCAGGCCCGCATCGAAACCGGCGCCTACCCCGTCGGCAGCCTGCTGCCCGCGCAGCGCCAGCTTTCCGAGGAACTGGAGATCAGCCGCGCCTCGCTGCGCGAAGCGCTGTCCACGCTGGAAGCGCTCGGCATGCTGACGATCCGGCCCGGCAAGGGCGTCTACGTCGAGCGCGCGCAGGCGGCTGCCGGTCATCCGTGGCGCTTTGCCGCGCAGTCGTCGCCGCCCGACACCTATCAGATGCGCTACGCGCTGGAAGGCTTCGCGGCGCGCATGGCGGCGCTGGCCGTGAGCGATGCGGATCTCGCCTGGTTCGAGGACAACCTCGCGGCGCTGCACGTGGCGCTGACCGACAACGCGCTCGACGACGCCGCGCAGCTCGATTTCGATTTCCACATGCGGATTCTCGGGCTGGCCGGCAACGCCGCGATCGAATCGGTGTTGCGCAACAGCGCGGACATCATGAAGGAAAGCCAGCGCATGCCGTTCTACCGGCGCGAGCTGATGCTGTCGACCTGGCACGAACACCGCGCGATCCTCGACGCGCTGATCGCCCGCGATTCGGCCGCCGCGGGCCGCGCTATCGAAACGCACATCGAGAGCGCCGCGCAACGCGCCGGCGTGTTCTTCCCGACGCCGCGCGGCTGAGGCTACCGCCCCGCCACCCGCCACTCCGCTTTTCCGCGCCAAAAACAAAACCGCCGCCGCGCACGAGGCGCGACGGCGGTTTTTCGTTCCTGCCGCCACGCCAGCCCGGAAGAACCCGGGCTGGCAGCGGGAGCCGGCTTACTTGGCGTTGGCGAAGGCCACGACCGTGTCCAGCATGCGGTTCGAGAAGCCCCACTCGTTGTCGTACCAGCTCGACACCTTCACGAGACGGCCCGACACCTTCGTCAGCGTCGCGTCGAACGACGACGAAACCGGGTTGTGGTTGAAGTCGACCGACACCAGCGGTGCGTCGTTGTAGGCCAGGATGCCCTTCAGCGCGCCTTCCGAGGCTTCCTTCATGATCGCGTTGACTTCCTCGACCGTCGTGTCGCGCTTGGCGATTAACGACAGGTCGACGATCGACACGTTGATGGTCGGGACGCGGATCGCGTAGCCGTCGAGCTTGCCGTTCAGTTCCGGCAGCACCAGGCCGACGGCCGAGGCAGCGCCCGTCTTGGTCGGGATCTGGCTGTGCGTGGCCGAACGCGCGCGGCGCAGGTCTTCGTGATAGACGTCGGTCAGCACCTGGTCGTTCGTGTAGGCGTGGATCGTCGTCATCAGGCCGTTTTCGAGGCCGATCTTGTCGTTCAGCGGCTTGACCAGCGGGGCCAGGCAGTTGGTCGTGCACGAGGCGTTCGAGATCACGGTGTGCTCAGCCTTCAGCACGTCGTGGTTCACGCCGTAGACGATCGTCGCGTCGACATCCTTGCCGCCCGGCGCCGAGATGATGACCTTCTTCGCGCCGCCCTTCAGGTGGGCGCTGGCTTTTTCCTTCGAGGTGAAGAAGCCCGTGCACTCGAACACGACGTCGACGCCCAGCTCGCCCCACGGCAGTTCGACCGGGTTACGGTTGGCCAGCACGCGGATGCGGTCGCCGTTGACGATCAGGTAATCGCCGTCCACCGACACTTCGCCCGGGAAGCGACCGTGTGCCGTGTCGTACTGCGTCAGGTGAGCGTTGGTCTTGGCATCGCCGAGGTCGTTGATGGCAACGATCTCGATGTCGTGCTTCTTGCCGTTTTCGTAGAAAGCGCGCAGCGTGTTGCGACCGATACGGCCGTAGCCGTTGATTGCGACGCGAATCGTCATGGTCTATCTCCTGATGGCTGAAAAAATCGATACGTGGCAGCTTCACGACGGCGCCGGCCCGGCTTGGGGAAACCGGCCGGCGCCTGGATATTCGATGCTTAGGCGAGCACGTGCTTGGACGTCTCGACGATGTTCTCGACGGTGAAGCCGAAGTATTTGAACAGCACGCCGGCCGGGGCCGATTCGCCGAACGAATCGATGCCGACCACGCCGCCTTCGAGGCCGACGTACTTGTGCCAGAAATCGGTCACGCCCGCTTCGATCGCCACGCGGCACACGCCGGCCGGCAGCACGCGCTCGCGGTACTCGGCGGCCTGACGGTCGAACACCGTGGTGGCCGGCATCGACACGACGCGTGCCGCGATGCCCTGCTGCGCCAGCGGCTCGATCGCCTTCATGGCCAGCTCGACCTCGGAACCCGTGGCGATCAGGATGATCTTGCGGGCGACGATGTCTTCCTGCCAGTCGCGCAGCACGTAGCCACCCTTGGCGACGTTGGCGATCTGCGCATCGCTGCGGGTGTTGAACTGCAGGTTCTGACGGCTGAAGATCAGGCACGACGGACGTTGCGTGGCGATCGATGCGGTCCAGGCCACGGCCGTTTCGACCGTGTCGGCCGGACGCCAGACGTCGAGGTGCGGGATCAGACGCAGGCTCGAGACGTGCTCGATCGACTGGTGGGTCGGGCCGTCTTCGCCGAGGCCGATCGAATCGTGCGTGAACACGAAGATCGACGGCGCCTTCATCAGCGCGGCGACGCGCAGCGCGTTGCGGCTGTAGTCGGAGAAGGTCAGGAACGTGCCGCCGAACGGCTTGTAGCCGCCGTGCAGGACCAGCCCGTTGATCGCGGCGCTCATGCCGAATTCGCGCACGCCGTAGTTGATGTGGTTGCCCCACTGGATGCCGTGATCGCCGGCGCGCACCGGCTTCGAGGCCTTCCAGTTGGTCAGGTTCGAGCCGGTCAGGTCGGCCGAACCGCCGAGCAGTTCGGGCAGCGCCGCGGCCAGGCCTTCGATGGTTTGCTGCGATGCCTTGCGGGTGGCGACCGTTTCGGCGCGCTCGTTGGCGGCGGCGACGATCGCGGCGGCCTTCTCGGCCCAGTCGACCGGCAGCTTGTTGGCCGAGCGGCGCTCGAATTCAGCGGCTTCGGTCG
This sequence comes from Burkholderia gladioli, assembly GCA_009914575.1. Classification (GTDB taxonomy): domain Bacteria; phylum Pseudomonadota; class Gammaproteobacteria; order Burkholderiales; family Burkholderiaceae; genus Burkholderia; species Burkholderia gladioli_B. The sequence continues at coordinate 5,659 of WNEB01000002.1, read as the reverse complement.
GGTACTTCGCGCGGTAGGCGTCGAACGCGCCTTGCCATTCGCTTTCGAACTTCGCGCCGGCCTGCTTGCCGTCCCATGCCGCATAGACTTCCTGCGGGATCACGAACGGCTCCCAGTTCCAGCCCAGCGCCGCGCGCGTCTTGGCGATTTCCTCGGCGCCGAGCGCCGCGCCGTGCACGTCGTGGCCGCCGGCCTTGGTGGCCGCGCCCTTGCCGATCACCGTCTTGCAGCAGATCAGCGTGGGCTTGTCCGATTGCCTGGCCTTCGCGATGGCGGCGTCGACCGCCTCGACATCATGGCCGTCCACGACCGGGATCACGTTCCAGCCGTAGGCTTCGAAGCGCTTCGGGGTGTCGTCGTGGAACCAGTGCTCGACGTCGCCGTCGATCGAGATGCCGTTGTCGTCGTACAGCGCGATCAGCTTGTTCAGCTTCAGCGTGCCGGCCAGCGAACAGGCTTCGTGCGAGATGCCTTCCATCAGGCAGCCATCGCCCAGGAACACGTAGGTGTGGTGATCGACGATCTTCGCGTCGGCCTTGTTGAATTCGACCGCCAGCAGCGCTTCGCCGAGCGCCATGCCGACCGCGTTCGCCAGACCCTGGCCGAGCGGGCCGGTGGTCGTTTCCACGCCGGCCGTGATGCCGTATTCCGGGTGGCCCGGCGTCTTGGAATGCAGTTGGCGGAAGTTCTTCAGTTCTTCGATCGGCAGATCGTAGCCGGTCAGATGCAGCAGCGAGTACAGCAGCATCGAGCCATGGCCGTTCGACAGCACGAAGCGGTCGCGATCGGCCCAGTGCGGGTTCGCCGGGTTGTGGCGCAGGTGGCGCGACCACAGCGCGACGCCGATTTCGGCCATGCCCATCGGCATGCCCGGGTGGCCGGAATTGGCTTGCTGCACGGCATCCATCGCGAGCGCGCGGATCGCGTTGGCCATCAGGGTGGTATTGGCGGGAGACGAGGTCGTCATGTCGAGTCCGGAGAACGAGTCGAGAAAAACGGGGGCACGGCATGTCCGGAAGCTCGCGGGCCAGCCGACCCCGGCGCGCGGTGCGGCGCCATCAGGACGCGAAGCGGACGAGCAATCAGACGGGAGGCTGCAAAGCCGCCCATTTTAACAGATGCCCCGGCTCCCGCCCCGGTGAAAACGGCGTCCGGCGCGCATCGGGCGGCGGCGTGCCCGACGCGCGCCGTTCGGTCGGCTTCGGGGCCGCGCCGAGCGCTCCGATTTGCCGCCCGGCGGCCGGCTCCTATAATTCGCTTCATCTCCCGCCCTCGCCGCCGACCGTGAGCTCCACGCTGCTCTTTCACCCGTCCCCCGACGCGACCTACGGCTTCCCGAACGCGCGCCGGCTCGAATCGCACGCCTCGCCGCATCAGCGCATCGAGGTCTGGGACACGCCGCAGCTCGGTCGGCTGTTCACGCTCGACGGCCAGCCGATGACCTCGACCGGCGACGAATTCGTCTATCACGAGTGCATGACCCATCCGGCCGCGCTGGCCCATCCGCGGCCTCGCCGCGCGCTGGTGCTCGGCGGCGGCGACGGCGGCGCCGCGCGGCAGTTGCTCAAGCACCCGTCGATCGAGCGGATCGTGATCGCCGAGCTCGACGAGGCGGTGATCGCGATGGCGCGCCGCCACCTCGGCACGGTCCGCGACGGTGCGTTCGACGATCCGCGCGTCGAGCTCGTGATCGGCGACGCGGCGCATTACGTCGAGCACGCGACCGGGCATTTCGACCTCGTGGTGTTCGACCTGACGCCGCCCGACTCGCCGACCGCCGGCCTCTACACGCGGGCGTTCTTCGCCCGGCTCAAGCGGTTGCTCACGCCGTGCGCGGCGCTGTCGATGCACCTAGGCGCACCAGGCTTCCACGCCGACCGGATCGCCGCGCTGGTGGCCGAACTGCGCGCCTGCTTCGCGGTCGTGGCGCCGCTGGCCGCGCCGGTGCCGCTGTACGGCGGCGAATGGCTGATGGCCATGGCCAGCGACACGCTCGACGCTGGCGCGCTGTTCGCCCACGACATCGACGAGCGGCTGGCCGCGCGCGGCGTCGGCGGCCTGCGCTTCTAGGACGCCGAGCTGCATCCGGCGCTATTCACCCTGCGCCGCACGCTGCGCGATACACTCGGCCTACGGCGCTGAATTGGCGCTATCGTCCCCCATCCCGCAGGAGCCTGTTCGATGACCGACCCACGTCCGGCCAACGTGCCGTGGTTGACGCCCTATCTGACCGTTCGCAACGCCCAGGCCTCGATCGCGTTTTATGACAGCGCGTTCGGGTTCGAAAAGCGTGAATTGACCGACGAAGACGGCGCGATCATGCACGCCGAGATGCGCTACCACGGCCAGCTGATCGTGATGTTCGCGCCCGATGGCGCATTCGGCTCGACCGCGCGCTCGACGCCGGCGCGAAATCGTTGACCGAGCCGTGCGATCAGTTCTGGGGCGACCGCTTCGCGCAGGTCGAGGATCTCGACGGCTATCGCTGGGCGCTCGCATGCCGGATCGCGTCATGAGCGGCAGCAGTACGTCGTCGGTGCCGCGTTTCTTCGTCGATGTTCCGCTCGCGACCGACGCCCACGTCACGCTGCCAGCCGAGGTGGCGCGTCATGTGCAGGTGCTGCGGCTCGAAGCCGGCGACGCGCTCACGCTGTTCGACGGCACCGGCGGCCAGCACCGCGCCGAGTTGATCGAGGTCGGCAAGCGCACGGCCATCGCGCGCACCGTCGCGTTCGACGCGCGCGAACTGGAGACGCCTTACCGCGTCACGCTCGCGCAGGGCATCGCCGGCGGCGACAAGATGGATTGGCTGATCGAGAAGGCGGTGGAGCTGGGCGTGGCGGCGGTCGCGCCGCTGTCCACCGGGCTCGGCGTGGTGCGGCTGTCGGGCGAACGCGCCGAGAAGCGCGTCGCGCACTGGCAGGGTGTGGTGCGCGCGTCGTGTGAGCAATGCGGTCGCAACCGGCTGCCAACGGTGGCGAACGTCGCCGATTTCAACCACTGGCTTTCGGCATTGCCGGTCGCGGCAAGCGACGAGTTGCGGCTGATGCTGTCGCCGCGCGCGAGCATCGCGTTCGACGCACTGCCGACCGCGGCGCCCGCTGGCGGCGTCACGCTGCTGATCGGGCCGGAAGGCGGGCTGTCGCCGGCCGAGGAAGACGCGGCGCGCGATGCCGGCTTCCAGGCGATCGTGCTCGGCGCGCGCGTGCTGCGCACCGAGACGACCGGCATGGCGATGCTCGCGGCGCTCGCCGCGCGCTGGGGCGGCTGGTAACCACGCCCGGGCGCGTCCGCGCCGGCTTCACTGCCCATTCATTTCGACCGGAATCCCGATCGCCTCGAGGATCGACCGCGACACCACGTCGATCATGTCGCCCACCGCCGGCGCGCGCCAACCCGTCAATGTCGCTGCCCTGCAGCTCGAGCGTGCCCGACACCGGCAGTTCGATCGGTGCAGCGGGCAGCATGTCCGCCAGCCGCGACATGCGGTTCGCGGCGGCGGCCTCGGCCGCCTTCTCGGTCGTGACCTGCTGACGCGGCAACGTCGCGCGCAGCCGCTCCATGACGGGCGCCAGATTGGCAACCTCTCGCACGTATAGCCGACCTTCGCGATCCACTGCTCGTCATTCGCGGGATCGAGTTCGCGCGTCTCGCCGGTGGTGCGACAACGCGAGCGGCCGATCGCATCCGACACGGCGCTCAGCAGGCGGCGCAGCGGCTCGGCTATCGCCTCGCGCCGGGCTTCGGGCATCGCTTCGACAATCCGCTCGGCCAGCAGCCGCGGATTCTGCGCGCGCAACGTCGCATAGGTTTCGAGATCGACCTGCTGCGCGCCGCCGCTGACGCCGCGCATCGCCTCGTTGTATTGCTGCCCCTTGGACAGATCGCCGTTGACGAACAGGCCCAGCAGCAGATCGGTGCTTTGCGTCGGCGACGGCGGCAATGGCGACGGCGACGCAGCCTGCACGGCCACGGAGAAAACGCCGGCCGCCAGGCACGGCGCGACACGGCGAATGGCTCGGCGCGCGGCAACGGCGCGCAAGGCTCGGATGACGTTCATGGAAATCGGGCCCTCGGGCAAGGTTGGTCGACGCGATCGAACCGGCGCCTCGCCCGACGCGAGCAAGCCGGACACATGCCGATCGACCGGTCGTCGACGCAAAAAGCCCGCACGCAGGCGGGCTTTCGGCTGGCAGCCACGTGCACGCCGGCAGCACCGGCGCACGCGACACAACAGGAATGATGGCGCCCGCTTACGCGAACGAGTAGAACACGCGGAACGCGATGTCGCGCTCGGCCCAGAACTCGGCGGCCTCGCGGAACACGTCGAGCAGCGTCTCGCGGCCTTCCTTGTCGAACTTCTGGGCGATCGGCAACGCCTCGAGCACGATCACGAAACCGGGTTGCTCGCCGGCCTTGCTCACCTGGTCGGTCAGGCAGTCGTACAGCGCGTCGTAGTTCTTGCCGAAATGCTTCGGGAACAGGAACGACGTCGCGATCGTCTCGAGCACCTCCTGCTTCGACTGCGCCGTGCCGCAATACGCGAACAGGAAATGCTCGCCGAGACGGGCGGCTTCCTCGGCGAGATCGTGGACACGGAATGCGCGAATCGACTGCACGAGATTGGGTCGCACGGTCGCGAAAAGACTCATAGGCTCCTCGATCGATGAAAGCTCCGGGCAGACCGGCTGCGATTCCGGCGCTCCGCCGCCCTGCGCGGCCTCATGCAGTTGCATCACGCGCTTGAACAGGTTGCCGTCGCCGACCGCGAACAGCTCCGCCGCTGCCGACGTATCGTGCGCGTAGGTAATGTCGCTCATGCCGATTATCCCGAAGTCATTCAACAATACGTTTAAAACTGGTGTAGTGGTCGTCGCTGTAAAAACAGTTGTCGATCCGGCGCAGCGGGCCGCCGCAGACGATCCGTTTCGCGCCGCGATTGCGTGCGCGAGGCGTCGGCACCGTGTACTCCTGGTAATAGCCGCGCCGCTGCTTCGGCAGGATGCGCTCGAAGTCGCCGAACACGACGCCGTCTTTCGAGTACGGATAAGGGCCGCCTGATGCAATCAGCCCGAGCGTCGCGACAGCTTCGCGCGGCAGGCCGGAGGCCGGCACCGTGCCGACCGCCGCGCCATCCGGCATCTCCCGTGCTTCGACGGTGGAAATCGCGGAAGGAATCGCATTGCCCACCGGCAAGCCGACCGTACCCAGTGCGATGAGCGCGAAAACGGACGCGAGCGCGCCGTTGCGGTGCCACTTGCGTGCCATGAACCGGGGTTCCCGCTGTTAAATCAACAAGTTGACGACCAGTAAAGGTCTAAGCGTAGCGCTAATGGCGGGCGGAATCAATGTTCGACCGGGAATTGAAAGCCCCATTTGCGGCTATTTGACACATTTAGCGCCGTATTATATCTAGATCAAGAATCTTTTATCCCAATCAAGATAATATTTCATCGACAGCATCGGCTGGCGAGCCTTTGCCTCCTCGCCAGCTTCCGGCGGCCCGGCGATGCTGTCGTTCGACCTTGGGTCAGCGGGCGGTGTCCCATTCGTAGTTGAAGGTTGGGACGGCGGGGTTTCATAGATTAGGCAGACTCCCGATCATGGTCAACGCGTTTTTCGAGTGATCGATGCAGGGCGACGGCGAGGATCCAGAGGT
>WNEB01000199.1 GCA_009914575.1 Burkholderia gladioli | reverse complement strand
AACGACCTCTGGATCCTCGCCGTCGCCCTGCATCGATCACTCGAAAAACGCGTTGACCATGATCGGGAGTCTGCCTAATCTATGAAACCCCGCCGTCCCAACCTTCAACTACGAATGGGACACCGCCCGGCGAGGCGACGATTGTTGTGCCGTGACAATGCGCGCGCCAAGGCCTTGAACGGACGGCGTTATTCGTCGACGGTCGGGGCGGGATGCGGTTCGGTTTGCCCGGGCGGCGGCGCGGATCGGGTGGCCGGGGGCGTGGCGGGCGCCGCCGACGGCGCGGCAGCGGCCCGCCGCCGGGAACGCTTCGAGGCGCCGTTGACGAGCGCCCAGCGCATCACTGACCCCATCAGCCGTACGCCGGGGCGCGCGACGATTCGCCGCATGGGTGCGAGCGCCGCGAGACCGATCTGCCGCTGCGCCCAGTCGGGCAGCAGATCCACGCCCGCGTGGAACTGCAGGGCCGAGGCCGGGCGCATCACCGCGCGCGGCATCGGCGCCTCGCGCAGCACGCGGATCACTTCATGGGTGCGCTCGCTGGCCACCAGTTCGCCGCGCATCCGGTCGAGATAGGCGCGGCGATTTCCGCGCGCGAGCACGGCACGTCGACCGCGCCGAGCATCACGGCGATGCGGGACGTTTCGGCGTAGTAGCGATCCTGTTCCTCGCCGCTCAGCGCCGGGTTCACGTAGCGCAGGTAGCCGGCCAGGAAGCTCGACACCTCGGCCACATCCACCCAGGTCAGCAGCGCGGGGGTAGGGGCGGTCGTCGGGCGCGGTGCCCGTCACGCCGTCGTGAATGGTTTTGACGCGCTCGATCAGATGCAGGGCATCGGCGCGGCTTGCGAACGTGGTGCCGGCCACGAACGTGGCGGTGCGGCGCAGCCGGTCGAGGATATCGGTGCGAAACGAGGAGTGATCCCAGACGCCCGCCAGCGCGAGCGGATGCAGCGCCTGCAACAGCAGCGCGGCGATGCCGCCCGCCATCATCGAGGTGAAATCGGCGTGGACCCTCCAGCAGACGGCATCGGGGCCGAACAGGCCGGGATCGCCCGGCGGCGACGAATAATCGATCGACGGCCCGCCGCCGCCCGAGGTCAGCATCGTGACGCCGGCCGCGAGCCGCGTGCGCAGCAGCCCGGCGAAACCGCCGGACGCGGTTGGCGCGACCGGTGCCGAAGGCTCCCGCTTGCGATCCCGATCCGACGGCTGCCGCGACATGGCTGGAGACCGCGAGCTAGCGCGGAGCGGCGTCGCTGCCCGAATCGGGCACCGGCAGGCCGAAGTGGCGGTAAGTCAGCAGCGTGGCGACGCGCCCGCGCGGCGTGCGTTGCAGGAAGCCCTGCTGGATCAGATAAGGCTCGAGCACATCCTCGATGGTGTCGCGCTCCTCGCCGATCGCAGCGGCGAGGTTGTCGACGCCGACCGGGCCGCCGTCGAACTTGTGCAGGATCGATTCGAGCAGCTTGCGGTCCATCACGTCAAAGCCGACCGGATCGACGTCGAGCATCGCCAGCGCCGCATCCGCCACCTCGGCCGTGATCGCGCCGTCGGCCTTCACTTCGGCGTAATCGCGCACGCGGCGCAGCAGGCGGTTCGCGATCCGCGGCGTGCCGCGCGAACGGCGGGCAATTTCGAACGCGCCGTTCGGATCGATGCGCGCATTGAGCAGAGAAGCCGAGCGCTGGACGATTCGCGACAGCTGGCCTGCGTCGTAGAACTCGAGCCGCGCGACGATCCCGAAGCGGTCGCGCAGCGGGTTGGTCAGCATGCCGGCGCGGGTGGTGGCGCCCACCAGCGTGAACGGTTGCAGATCGAGCTTGACGCTGCGCGCGGCCGGCCCTTCGCCGATCATGATGTCGATCTGGTAATCCTCGAGCGCGGGGTACAGGATTTCCTCGACGACCGGCGAGAGCCGGTGGATTTCGTCGATGAACAACACGTCGTTCGCTTCGAGGTTGGTCAGCAGCGCGGCGAGATCGCCCGGGCGCTCCAGCACGGGGCCGGACGTCTGCCGCAGGTTGACGCCCATTTCGCGCGCGATGATGTGCGCGAGCGTGGTCTTGCCGAGGCCCGGCGGCCCGAACAGCAGCACGTGATCGAGCGCTTCGGAGCGGCGCTTGGCGGCCTCGATGAAGATTTCGAGCTGGCCGCGCACCTTTTCCTGGCCGACGTATTCGTCGAGCTGGCGCGGCCGCAGCGCACGTTCGAACGCCTCCTCGTGCGACGAGGCGGGCGTGGCGGCGATGATGCGCTCGCCGGCGAGTTTGTCGGTTTCGATCATGCGCGCATTGTACCGCGCGGCCCGGCGCCGAAGAATCGGTCGAACGGCCGACTCGCGCGGCCGGACGCGGCATGAGATCGTGCTGACGTCAGTTCGGCGGAATGGTGCCGCCGGCCTGCGATCAGGCCTTCGAGAGCGCCTTCAGCGAGATCTTGATGCCTTCGGACACGCCGGTGCCCGAAGGCACGTTCTTGATCGCGGCCAGCGCTTCCTTCTCCGAATAGCCAAGCGCGAGCAGCGCGTTGAGGATGTCGGCGGCGTGATCCGATTGCGAGGCCTGGCCGGCCAGTTCGCCGAGGTCCGCGCCGAGCTTGCCCTTCAGTTCGAGCAGCAGGCGCTCGGCGGTTTTCTTGCCGATGCTGGGCAGGCGCGTGAGGCGCGCGGCGTCCTGCATCGTCACGACCTGCGAGAGTTCCTGCACGCTCATGCCGGACAGCACCGCGAGCGCCATGCGCGCGCCGATGCCGGTAATCTTCAGCAGTTCGCGGAAGGTGGTGCGTTCCTGCGGCGTGAGGAAGCCGTACAGCAGGTGTGCGTCCTCGCGCACGATCATCTGCGTGAGCAGCACCACGCGCTCGCCCGTATGCGGCAGGTTGTAGAACGTGCTCATCGGCACGTCGAGCTCGTAGCCGACGCCGTTGCAGTCGACCAGCAGGTGGGGGGGATTTTTTTCGAGGAGGGTGCCGGCAATGCGACCGATCATGACAAGGACGACGAAGGACCGAAAGCGCGAGTGTAGCGCACGCCACGCCGTGCGACGCGAACCGGCCGTCACCGTGCCGCTTGTCGCGCCGAAGTCGACGTATTACGTTGGCCATCCCGTATTACTCTGAGGCGACGATGGCGACGATGACCGGCGTTGTTGCATAAATCGAGCGAGATCCGTTGACGTTTACACGCAACGGTCGCGGGGCCAGCCTCCTATCAAGTCAGATTCCAGAGTAACTGCCTAATTTTTGACAAGAAAATGCGCAAGGACATACACAAGAAAGGTGAGCCGAAGGCACGCTACCGTGTCAGGAATTGGGCGGCCTATAATGAAGGCCTGATCAACCGGGGCGGTGTCCCAAACGTAGTTGAAGGTTGAAGGCGGCGGTTCCCGTAGGAATCCGAGAGAATCGGGTTTCCAGGACCAACCTCCCGAACAGGAGAACCGCCGAAATGAAGCCTACCAAGAAACCGAACCGTCGTGCTGATGCTGAGTGTCGTGTTGTTGGTAAACAAGAGCACGAAGCGCTGCGCGCGGGCCTTGCCGAGCAAGCCCAGTTGCTGCTGCCGATGCTCGAG
>WNEB01000198.1 GCA_009914575.1 Burkholderia gladioli | reverse complement strand
GGGGGACGCGTTCATTTCATTCTCCGTCGGATGCGATGCGCTGTTGTATCACCGCTGGGGTATCAAGTCACGCGCCGTGCTCCGGTATGATCCGCGTCGTGAATTGCGGCTGTAAGGAACGCCGCGCGGGATGTCGCCGGGCATCCGTCTTTCCGCCCGGCCGGCGCGCCTGCCGGGCACGCCGGCGCTGCCCGACGACTCGCCTGTAGCGGGGGGCTTAGACGGGCAAATGAGTTGTGCTACAATTCCTGCCGGTTGTCAATTACGACAGCCATCACGGCACTACGACAGCCATCACGGCACGGCCATTCTTCCGTGTCCGCCTGTTCGCTACAAAGGAAATCACATGTCGGTTGCAGATATCAAGAAGTCGGAAGTTGTTGCTAATTTCGCGCGTGGCGCCAACGACACGGGTTCGCCCGAAGTCCAGGTTGCGCTGCTGACCGCGCGTATCGTCGAGCTGACGGGTCACTTCAAGTCGCACGCGAAGGATCACCACAGCCGCCGCGGCCTGCTGCGCATGGTGAGCCGCCGCCGCAAGCTGCTCGACTACCTGAAGGGCAAGGATGCCGACCGCTATCGCGCGCTGATCGAGAAGCTGGGTCTGCGTAAGTAAGCGGGGCGACGTTCGCCTCTAGCAAATGCCTGTGTCAGTCCGCTGATGCAGGCATTTTGTTTTTCAGCGGTACGTCACGTTCGCCGTTGTCCGTACCGAGGGCGCCCGTCCGCAATCCGGACGCGCCGCCCGTCGGCCTGGTCGCCGGGTGGAGCTTTGTGTCATTCCAGTGCGGCGGTTGCCGCCACGCGCCAGTCGCGCACTGGAATGGCATAAAAAACACACCTCCTGCCCGTCCTGCCAGGTCGCACCGCCGCCGCGCACGCGGTTCGCAATCTCGCGCGGCGCATGCCATCAATGAACACATCAAGGATCGACCATGTCTCTGTTCAACAAAGTCGTGAAGGAATTCCAGTGGGGCCAGCACAAGGTTCGTCTTGAAACGGGCGAAATCGCCCGTCAGGCGAGCGGTGCCGTGATCGTCGACGTCGAAGACACCGTGGTGCTGGCGACCGTCGTGGGCGCCAAGTCGGCCAAGCCGGGCCAGGATTTCTTCCCGCTGACCGTCGACTACCTCGAAAAGACCTATTCCGCCGGCAAGATCCCGGGCGGCTTCTTCCGCCGCGAAGGCCGTCCGTCGGAGCACGAGACGCTGACCTCGCGCCTGATCGACCGTCCGCTGCGCCCGCTGTTCCCGGGAGGCTTCTACAACGAAGTCCAGGTCGTGATCCACGTCCTGTCGATCAACCCGGAAGTGCCGGCCGACATCCCCGCGCTGATCGGCGCGTCGGCTGCGCTGGCCGTGTCGGGCCTGCCGTTCAACGGCCCGGTCGGCGCCGCGCGCGTCGCCTACATCGATGACCAGTACGTCTTGAACCCGACGCGCGCGCAGCTCAAGGCCTCGCGCCTGGATCTGGTCGTCGCCGGTACGGAACGTGCGGTGCTGATGGTCGAATCGGAAGCCGATCAACTGCCGGAAGACGTGATGCTCGGCGCCGTGGTGTTCGGCCACGAGCAGATGCAAACGGCCATCGACGCGATCCACGAACTGGTGCGCGAAGGCGGCAAGCCCGAGTGGGATTGGCAGCCGGCGCCGAAGGACGAGGCGCTGATCGCCGCCGTCACGGCAGCGGCCGAAGGCGGCCTGCTGGCTGCTTACCAGATCCGCGACAAGCAGGCCCGTTCGGCCAAGCTGAAGGAAGTCTACGCCGCCACCTCGGCCAAGCTCGAAGCCGACGCGGCTGCCGCCGGCACGACGACCGCCGACAAGGCGACGGTCGGCAACGTCCTGTTCGACATCGAGGCGAAGATCGTCCGTTCGCAGATCCTGAACGGCGAGCCGCGCATCGACGGCCGCGACACGCGCACGGTCCGCCCGATCGAAATCCGCAGCGGCGTGCTGCCGCGCACCCACGGTTCGTCGCTGTTCACGCGCGGCGAAACGCAGGCGCTGGTGGTGGCCACGCTCGGCACCAAGGGCGACGAGCAGATCATCGACGCGCTCGAAGGCGAATACCGCGAGCGCTTCATGCTCCACTACAACATGCCCCCGTTCGCCACCGGCGAAACGGGCCGCGTCGGCTCGCCGAAGCGTCGCGAAATCGGCCACGGCCGTCTCGCGAAGCGCGCGCTGGTCGCCTGCCTGCCGAGCGCCGAGGAATTCGGCTACTCGATCCGCGTCGTCTCGGAAATTACCGAATCGAACGGTTCGTCGTCGATGGCGTCGGTGTGCGGCGGCTGCCTGGCGCTGATGGACGCCGGCGTGCCGATGAAGGCGCACGTCGCCGGCATCGCCATGGGCCTGATCCTCGAAGACAACAAGTTCGCGGTGCTGACCGACATCCTCGGCGACGAAGATCACCTCGGCGACATGGACTTCAAGGTGGCGGGCACGGACGCCGGCGTGACGGCCCTGCAGATGGACATCAAGATCCAGGGCATCACGAAGGAAATCATGCAGGTCGCGCTCGCGCAAGCGAAGGACGGCCGTCTGCACATCCTCGGCAAGATGAAGGAAGCCGTGTCGGGCGTGAACACGCAGATGTCCGAGTTCGCTCCGCGCATGATCACGGTCAAGATCAACCCGGAAAAGATCCGCGACGTGATCGGCAAGGGCGGTTCGGTGATCCGCGCGCTGACCGAAGAAACGGGCACCACGATCGACATCTCCGACGACGGCGTCGTGACCATCGCCAGCACGAGCAGCGAAGGCATGGCCGAAGCGAAGAAGCGTATCGAGCAGATCACGGCCGAAATCGAACTCGGTCAGATCTACGAAGGCGCGGTGCTGAAGCTCCTCGACTTCGGCGCGATCGTGAACCTGCTGCCGGGCAAGGATGGCCTGCTGCACATCTCGGAAATCGTCAACGAGCGTGTGAAGGACATCAACGACTACCTGAAGGAAGGCCAGGTCGTGAAGGTCAAGGTCATCCAGGTCGACGAAAAGAGCCGTGTGCGCCTGTCGGCCAAGGCACTGCTGAACGAAGCAGGCCAGGGCGACGCACCGCAGCAGTAAGCGTGACGAAAGCGGTCGGGCGCGCAAGCGCGCAGGCCGTTTTTCCTGCAGGCCCGTCCCTATCTTGGGGCGACCCAAATGAAGGCGATCGAAATCACCGAATTCGGCGCGCCCGACGTGCTCAAGCTCGTCGAGCGGCCCCGGCCCGATCCGAAGCGCGGCGAGGTGCTGATCAAGGTGGCGGCGTCCGGAATCATCCGGCCCGACGTCCTGCAGCAGAGGAGGCGGTGTCCCAAACGTAGTTGAAGGTTGAAGGCGGCGGTTCCCTTAGGAATCCGATAGAATCGGGTTTCCAGGACCAACCTCCCGAATAGGATAACCGCCGAAATGAAGCCTACCAAGAAACCGAACCGTCGTGCTGATGCTGAGTGTCGTGTTGTTGGTAAACAAGAGCACGAAGCGCTGCGCGAGGGCCTTGCCGAGCAAGCCCAGTTGCTGCTGCCGATGCTCGAGCTGATCCGGAACACGCGGATCAGCGTTGATGAGCTGATGTACGACGCTGGCCGGGCGCTCGTCGAGCAGTTGCTGATGGTGTCG
>WNEB01000197.1 GCA_009914575.1 Burkholderia gladioli | reverse complement strand
GCGAAGTGCTCAAGAAATTTCGCTCGCTTGATTGCCTTGTTCACGATCTCGCCAGTTTCCCGGTCAACGTAATGCACTTGGAATACCTGCTTGGCGATGTCGACACCTACGGCCATACTGTTCATCGCGGATCCTCCGGTTGCCGGGAAATGCGTGCATTTTCCACCAGGGCACATCGATGCCGTTGGCCCGTGAGGATCCACCCTCATTCTTCGCTCACTCGGTCACGGGGGCGGGACGCGTTCATTTCATTCTTCATGGCGATGCGCAGCGAGATGCCGCTCGACATTCGCGCCACGCATCCGGGCCGCAAGCTGTCGTCCGCCGCGCTGGCCGACGTGGCGCGCGTCGACGCGCTGTGGCGCGATTGCCTGGCCGCGTCGGGCGGGCCGTTCCTGTTCGGCGCGTTCACGATCGCCGATGCGATGTACGCGCCGGTCGTGCTGCGCTTCGTGACTTACGCGCCGCCGCTGTCGGAGATCGCGACCGGCTATGTCGAGCGGATGCTGGCCGAACCGGCGGTGGCCGCCTGGGTCGACGACGCGCGCCGCGAGACGCGCGTGTTCGACTGACGATGCAACGCCCGCGCGACCGCCGTTGGCGGCGGCCCGGGCGTCATGGAGGAGCAGGATGAAGATTTATGCGGTGGGCGGCGCAATTCGCGACGCGTTGCTCGGCATGCCGGTGCAGGATCGCGACTACGTGGTGGTGGGCGCGACGCCCGAGCAGCTGGCGGCGCAGGGCTATCGCCCGGTCGGCAAGGATTTCCCGGTGTTCCTGCACCCGCGTACCCACGAGGAATACGCGCTGGCGCGCACCGAGCGCAAGACGGCGGCCGGCTATCACGGCTTCCAATTCCATTTCGCGCCCGATGTGACGCTGGAGGAGGATCTTGGCCGGCGCGACCTGACGGTCAACGCGATGGCGCGCGAGGTCAGCCCCGACGGCAGCCTGATCGGGCCGGTGGTCGATCCGTTCGACGGCCGCGCCGATCTGGCCGCGAAGCGGTTCCGTCACGTCGGGCCGGCGTTCGTCGAGGATCCGGTGCGGATCCTGCGGATCGCGCGCTTCGCGGCCCGTTTCGCCGATTTCACGGTGGCCGACGAGACGCTCGCGCTGATGCGGTCGGTGGTGGCGGTCGGCGAAGTGGACGCGCTGGTGCCCGAGCGCGTCTGGCAGGAGGTGTCGCGCGGGCTGATGGAAGCGAAGCCGTCGCGGATGTTCGCGGTGCTGCGCGACTGCGGCGCGCTCGAACTGATCCTGCCCGAGGTGGCCGCGCTGTTCGGCGTGCCGCAGCGCGCCGACTATCACCCCGAGGTCGATACCGGAGTGCACGTGATGATGGTGATCGATTACGCCGCCAAGCACGGCTACTCGCTGCCGGTGCGCTTCGCCGCGCTCACGCACGATCTCGGCAAGGCCACCACGCCCGAACACGTGCTGCCGCGCCATATCGGCCACGAAGGGCGCAGCGTCGATCTGCTCAAGCCGTTGTGCGACCGGCTGCGCGTGCCGAACGACAGCCGCGACCTGGCGCTGCTGGTGGCGCGCGAGCACGGCAACCTGCATCAGGTGATGGGGATGGGCGCGGCGGCGCTGGTGCGCCTGCTCGAACGCGCCGACGCGCTGCGCAAGCCGGCGCGCTTCGCCGAGATGCTGCAGGCCTGCGAATCCGATGCGCGCGGCCGGCTCGGGCTGGAGGAGCAGCCGTATCCGCAGGCCGAACGGCTGCGGCGCGCGCTGGTGGCGGCGCGTGCCGTCGACGCCGGGCAGGTGGCGGTCGGCATGAAGGGCAATCCGGAAGGGATCAAGGATGCCGTGCACCGCGCGCGCGTGGCCGCGGTGGCGGGGGATCTGGCGATCGGCGAGGAGGCGTGACGCCGCGGCGCGGCCGGGCGTTACCCGGTTGCCGCCAGGCGCCCGGCACATCGGGGCGCCCAAAACAAGACCGGCGCGTGCAGCCCAGGCTGCCCGCGCCGGCGGTCGTTGCGGCGAAGCGTAATCAGCGAACCGGCGTCGAGACGCGGCCGTCCGGGCCGTACAGGCCGGCGCGCGGCGGTTGCGCGCGCAGCACCTGCAGGGTGTGCGCTCGTTGTAGCCCATGCGGATGCGGATCAGCATGCCGTTGTTCAGGTTGGCGTGGCGTACGCGCTCGGTGGCGTCGCGCAGCAGGCGCCAGCGGCTCGCGACGCTCGGGTCGCGTTCGGAGGCGGCGTCGATGCCGGCGCGGCCGGCCGGAGAGCCGAGCGCCGTCAACTGGGCGTCGCGCTGCTTTTCCAGCGTCGCGAGGCGTTCGACCAGCTGGGTCTTGCGCTCGATGATGCCCGGCAGCACCTCGACCGGAGAGGCAACCGTCAGCGCCTGCTGCTCGTAGACGAGCAGCGACGCGAAAGCCTCGACCGTCGCGTGTTCGTCGTTGATCGTCGCCAACAGTGCTTCTTTCATTGCGTCTCGCTCAAAACGCCGGCCTGCGGACCATCCGCGCGCCGATTGCCGTCGCCCGCCGCCGACCGGTCAGCCTTGCCGGGTGGGCGAGCGCAGCAGTTCGCTCGCCGTCTGCAGGATGCCGTCGGCGATCTTGCCGGTGTCGATCGACAGCGTGCCGTTGCTGATCGCGTCGCGGATCGACTGGACTTTCGCGGTGTCGCTGTCGGACGAGCCCGACGCCGCGAGGGATTGCAGGTTCGTCGACAGGGACGACAGGTTCACGTTGGCGTCGCCGCTGGAAGCGGTCGTGTCGCTCGCGGCGGGCGCGGTCGGGGCGGCGGCGCTGGCTTGCGTGCGCGACGAAGCGGCGTCGGTGGACGCCGGGCGGACATTGGTGGCGGAGGAGGAATCGATTTTCACGATGGGCTTTCCTGAACGATTTGAGCGAGATAACGGCATCGCAGGGCCGAACTTTAGCGCTCGATCCTCAATAAAGGCTTGCAGAAACAAAACTTCGCAATCTTTCCGGCCGCCCTCGCCCGGATGCCGATCATAACGGAATCTCGACCGTCCCCGCGTCCTTCACCACCCCCATAACGATCTGCCCCGCGGCCATCCGCACCCGCACCTGCTGACCTGGCCCCGCATTGTTCAGCGCGCTGCCTTCCGACGAAATCGTGAATCCCTGGCCGGTCGCCACCACGCGCACGGTCTGGCCGATGCTGACCGCCGAGGCGCTGCGCAGCATGTCCTGGCGCAGCGGCAGCCCGATCGCCACGCGCATCAGGGCGGTGCCGCCGACCGCCTGCGACGGATCGGTGACGATCGCCAGCGGCAGCATGGTCAGGTCGCCGTCGCGCGGCGTCAGGTCGGTCGCCGTCAGCACGTCGCCGGGCGCCAGCGCCCGGGCGGCCACGTAATAGGTGCCCTGCACCGCGATCTTCGACTGCAGGTAGAGCGTCCACGGCTTCGCGCCGGCGCAAGCGCACGCCGACCGTGGTGCGGCCCCAGAGCCGCGCGCCGGGCGGCAGGAACGGCTCCAGCGAGGTGCAGGCCGCCAGCCGGCGGTGTCCCATTCGTAGTTGAAGGTTGGGACGGCGGGGTTTCATAGATTAGGCAGACTCCCGATCATGGTCAACGCGTTTTTCGAGTGATCGATGCAGGGCGACGGCGAGGATCCAGAGGTCGTT
>WNEB01000196.1 GCA_009914575.1 Burkholderia gladioli | reverse complement strand
GGCGCGTCACATCGACTCGCAGGCGACCGAGGTCTCCGTTCGCGTCGGCGTCATCAACCGTATGGCGGACCTCGCTCGTCCGCAATCCGTTCGTATCGCCTGAAATTATGCCCGTCGATGCTATTGCATCCTCACACTCGATTTATGCAACAAAGCCATGCGGCGACCGGGGCGCCGGCGGCGGAAGCGGCGTGGACGGACGAACTGGCGGCAGCGTGCGCGGCGGCGGATGCCGGCGCGGCAGGGGCGTTGCCGGTCGCATCCTGCGCGGCCAGCGCGGGCGCGGCGATCGCGCTCGCGCACAGCCAGACGAGCAGCGCGGCAGCGGCGGTAACGGGCGGGGGCGACGGGGCGTCGAAATCTCGCATCACATGGCCTCGGCAGGAAAGAATCGATACCGGTCAGGCACGATCTGTCCGATTTCGTTCGGCCGGGGTTGTGACGACTTGTAAGCGGGGTCGGAGTAGGTAAATCGGCGCGGCGTGCGACGGCTCAACCGAGGTCGTCGTCGATTTCCTTGCGCTCGCGGCGTTCCTCGTTGCCGCGCCGTGCGCGCAGCCGCTGGCGCGACAGCGCCGAGAGCACTTCGCCGGTGCTCGCGCCGGTCGGAATCTCGTTGCGGATCACCTTCGCCACGAGCGGCAGGCCCGCTCGCTGCCGTTTCAGAGCGCGGGCGATCGCGTTTCGGCAGGGCGGCCCGTGGCACTCCCATTCGTCGCGGATTCTTTCGCAGTAGCGGCACTTTTCCATCCGCCAAGTTTACCCGGAATCGATTTTTGATTTCGAGCGCGGCCCGGCGGCCCAAACTGTTCCGCGCGGGCGCGAGGCACGAAAACGTCAACGATGGCGCGCATCGGTGTCGTTCGCGGCCCACGCGCGGATAGGCGACGGCGGCGCGCCGATGCGGCGGCGTGCAATGCAGCAAAACGGTGGCCGAGCAGGGCGGATGATCCATTCGGCGCGCGAATTGCACCGATTGTTGCGACGCGAAATGCGACGCCGGCGGTTATCGCTAACCTTGTTTGCGTGCGCATCCAAAGGATCTTCTGCTACGAAAAAAATGTCGCAGACATCCGGGCGAATACCTACATAAAAACGCCGATAGCGGTATAGTAGGCGCGCTTGCCGGCGCCCTCCCCAGCGTCGACCGATATCCCGGCGGGCTGCGCCGCCAACCGTGATTTCACCTCAGACGATGCAAGATATTCTGCTGCTCATCGCTGCCTCGATCGGCTTCGCGATCGTCGCGATCGCCGCCGGCGTCTGGTTCGGCGGCCGTCAGGCAAGACGGAATCCGTATTCGCAACAGGCGTTCGTGCGCCAGGCGGCGCCGCAACAGCCGCGCCGCGCGCGCCGTGCCGATACGTCCCCCGCTTCCCGCATCATGCCGTCCGCCGCGCTGGCAATGGCGAATGCCGATGCCGCCGCCCGCTCGTCGGCCGACGGCGCGATGATCGCGGCGGCCTCCGCCGGCGTGCGTCGCGCTCGCGTTCCGCCGATGTGGCCGAGCGCGAGGCGCAGGCCGCGGCCAGGGCGACCGTGCGCGACGCGCACGATGCCGATGCGGACGCCGTCGAGCTCGAACACCGCGCCGCCCAGGCCGTGCGCAACGCGCGCGCCGTTACGCTACGCTGGCCACACAATGGGCCGCCGACGCCCGCAACTACGCCGAGCTGTCGATCGGCGAACCCACCGGCACGCATGCGGCGCTCGCGATCGAACGCGCCATGCAGGCGGCCGGCGCGCGCCGCGAGACCCGGCGCCTGGCCGCCCAGCGCCGCGGCCGCGTGCGCGGCCTGCAACCGGCGGAATGACCGGCGGGCAATGCCCGCCCGCGCGGCGCCTGCCTCGCGCATCGCGCCGCTCTTCCTGAATCCAGCATCCCCATCCGTATCGATGTCGCGGCGGCCTCAGTGCCCGCCGCCCGCATCCGTGCGCCTGGCCTTGGCGCGTCGCGACAGCATGTTCATGCCCTCGACGAAGGCCGAGAACGCCATCGCCGCGTAGATATAGCCCTTCGGCACGTGCGTCCCGAAGCCTTCGGCGATCAGCGTCATGCCGATCACGACGAGTAAGCTCAGCGCCAGCATCACGATGGTCGGATTGCGGTCGATGAAGCGCGACAGCGGGCCGGTCGCGAACAGCATGACCGTGACGGCCGAGATCACCGCGATGAACATGATCGCCACGTGCTCGGTCATGCCGATCGCGGTGACGATGCTGTCGATCGAGAACACGATGTCGAGCACCAGGATCTGGCCGATCGCGGCCACCGGCGTCAGCATCGCGGCGGCCACGCCGCCGCCCGCGCTGTCGTCGGCGCCGGGCGCCACGTGGTGGTGGATCTCGCGCGTCGCTTTCCACACGAGGAACAGGCCGCCCGAAATCAGGATCATGTCGCGCCACGAGAACGCGTGATCGAACAGCGTGAACGCCGGCTGCGTGAGCCGCGCGATCCAGGCCACCGTGCCGAGCAGCGCCAGCCGCAGGATCAGCGCGAGGCCGATGCCGATCCGCTGCGTGCGCGCGCGCTGCGCTTCCGGCAGCTTGTTGCTGAGGATCGAGATGAAGATCAGGTTGTCGATGCCGAGCACGATTTCCATCGCCACCAGCGTCAGCAGGGCGGCCCAGATGGCGGGATCGGCGGCGAGGGTCAACAGGTGGTCCATGGGCGGTGTCGGAATCCGGTGAGAAAGCGTGGTCGAGGCTTGCTATGATCGGCGCTTGTGCGATTCGTAAAAACCAGTGTGAAGCTGATTCATGCTTCGGTTTTTTCGAAACGTGACGTTCCCGCCAGGATCATCATGCTCAATTTCCGCCATCTCTACTACTACTGGGTCGTCGTCAAGGAGGGCGGGTTCGCGCGCGCGGCCATCAGTTGCTGAAGCCCGCGGGGCGCGGCGTGACGATGACCGAAGCCGGGCAGGCCGCGTTCGCGCGCGCCGACGAGATGTTCCGGATCGGCGCGCGGATCGCCGACGACGTGCGCGCCGCCGCGAGCGGCGAGATCGCGCGGCTCGCGGTGGGGCTGACCGACGGCGTCTCGAAGCTGGCCGCGCACGCCGTGCTGGCGCCGGCGCTCGATACGCCGCAGCTGCGCCTGCTCTGCCACGAGGGCGAGCTCGACGAGCTGCTGGCGGAACTGGCCCTGCATCGGCTCGACATGGTGCTGGCGAGCCAGCCCGCGCCGCCGCATCCGTCGCTGCGGCTGACGAGCGAGCGGCTGGCCGCCTCGCCCGTCGACTGGTACGGGCCGGCTTCGCTCGTCACGGTCGCGGTGCGCGCGCGATTCCCCGATTGCCTGGCCACCTTGCCGGTGCTGCTGCCGACCCCGCATTCGCCGCTGCGCGCGCAGCTGGAGCGCCTGTTCGAAACGCTCGGCATCCGGCCCCGCATCGTCGGCGAGTTCGAGGACAGCGCGCTGATGGCGGTGTTCGGCGCGCGCGGGCTGGGCGTGTTTCCGCTCAGCGAATCGGGGGGGGGGGGGGGGGGGGGGGGGGGGGGGGGCGGGGGGGGGGGGGGGGGGGCGGGGGGGCGCGGGGGGGGGGGGGGGGGGGGCGGCGGGCGCCGGGGGCGGGGGGGGGGGGGGGGCGGCCGGAGCCGCGCCCCGCACAAACAACCACCGCGCCATCGG
>WNEB01000195.1 GCA_009914575.1 Burkholderia gladioli | reverse complement strand
GAAAGCGTTCTCCTCCTCCAGCCGCGCCACTTCACGTTTGAGCCGTGCATGTTCGGCCAACTCCAAGCGTTGTGCCTGATCGTCCTGGTCGTGCCGCCGCGCCTGGGCGCGCCAACTGTACAGCTGGCAGGCTGCAACCCCAGATCACGAGCCGCCGTGGTTACCCTTCTGTGGCCGCTCGCAACAGTGCCTGCTGCCTGAACTCCAGGCTGAACTCCTGCCCCTTTCTGCCTGCCTTGCTCTTGGGCATCGTCTACCTCCTATTGCGATAGTTAATCGCTTATAGGGGTGTCCGTGAAACGGGGCAAGATCAACCGTTTTGCGACGTAGGTTTTCGTACCCCGGCGACCGTTTTCACCCACTCAAATTTCAAGAGAGCCTCAAAAGAGCCGCGCGCTCAGAACCTGAAGCGCGACGGTTCCATCGCGTTGACGAGGTGATCGACGTAGGTTTCGAACACGTCGGCGACGCGGAACTGCTTGTCGTCGATGCGCGTGATGATCTGCGCCTTCATGACCGGGCGCGAGCCGACGAACGCGGCGAGCCGGCCGCCCACCTTCAGTTGTTCGAGCAGCTCCTGCGGCACGACGGGCAGGCCGCCCGACACGCAGATCACGTCGTACGGCGCCTTGTCGGGCAGGCCGCGCGCGGCGTCGGCCAGCACCACTTCGGCGTTGGTCACGCCGTTGTCGCGCAGGTTGTCGGTGGCGAACTGCACGAGATCCGGCGCGATGTCGACCGTGACCACATGTTGGCCGCGGTGGGCCAGCAGCGCGGCCATGTAGCCCGAGCCCGCGCCGATTTCGAGGACGGTTTCGTGCTTCTTGACGGCCAGCTCCTGCAGGATGCGGGCTTCGACGCGCGGCGCCAGCATCTTCTGGCCGCCGGGCAGCGGAAGTTCGAGATCGGCGAACGCTATGTCGCGATAGACGCTCGGCACGTAGTGTTCGCGCTTGACGACCGACAGCAGGCTCAATACCTCCGGGGCCAGCACTTCCCACGGCCGGATCTGCTGTTCGATCATGTTGAAGCGCGCATTTTCGATGTTCATGGTGGTCATGCCTCGAGGCGACCGTCAGCGGGGAAATTAACCCGACGATTGTACCAAACGAGGCGCCATCCGAGCGCCGGAACGCGCTCGCGCCTTGCTGCGGCGCGGGTGTTAGCGCTTGGCGTTGCGGATCTTTTCCTCGAACGCCTCGTCGAGCTTGCTGGCCTTGCGCGGCGCGGGCGGGGCCACGCCGTTGACGAACTTGACGAACTCGTCGAGCGGCAGCGGCCCGCAGAGCTTTTCGGCGGTGCCGCTCGCGCGGTCGGTCAGATAGAACAGGTCGCCGGGCAGGCTGACGGCGGCGTAGCGCGTGTTGCCGGTGCGGGTTTTCAGGCGTTCGACCGCGAGGGTCGCTTTGGTCGTGCGCATCGTGGCGTGGCGGGGGAGCGGCGAAAACCGCCACTGTAGCGCAGAAGGGCGCCGCCCGCCGACGGGCGGCGGCAAGGCCGGTCAGACGGTTTCGAGCAGCGGCTCGCGGCGGCGCCGGACAGATAGGCGTCGAAGCACATCGCGATGTTGCGCACGAACGGTCGCCCGGTCGGATGGATCGTCAGGCGGCCCGGCTCGATCGACAGCAGGCCGTCGCGCTCGAAATCGCGCAGCCGCGCCAGTTCGGGCGCGAAGCGCTCGGCGAAGCGGATGCCGTACACGGCTTCCAGTTCGGCGAACGGCAGCGCGAGGTGGCACATCAGCCGCATGATCACGTCGCGCCGCAGGCGGTCTTCCGCGGTGAGCCTGACGCCGCGCGCGATCGGCAGCCGCCCCGCGTCGATCACCGCGCTCCAGGCCGCGATGTCCTTTTCGTTCTGCACGTAGACGTCGCCGACCTTGCCGATCGACGACATGCCGATACCGATCAGATCGGTGTCGGCACACGTGCTGTAGCCCTGGAAATTGCGTTGCAGCGTGCCGTTGCGCTGGGCCGCGACGAGTTCGTCGGTCGGCCGCGCGAAGTGATCCATGCCGATATAGACGTAGCCGGCCTGCGTCAGCGCCTCGATCGCGAGGCCCAGCAGCGCGATGCGCGCAGCCGGCGTGGGCAGCGCGGCATCGTCGATGCGGCGCTGCATCTTGAACAGGTTCGGCAGGTGCGCGTAGCCGAACACCGAGATGCGGTCGGGCGCCAGTTCGATCACGGTGTCGAGCGTGCGCGCGAAGCTCGTCGCCGTCTGCTTCGGCAGCCCGTAGATCAGGTCGACGCTGACCGAGCGATAGCCGACCAGCCGCGCCGCCGCGATCAGGCTCGCCGTGCGCTCGATCGACTGCACGCGGTTCACGGCGCGTTGCACGTCGGCGTCCACGTCCTGCACGCCGAGGCTCAGGCGGTTGAAGCCTGCATGCGCAGGTGCGCGAGTGTGGCCGGCGTGGCCGTGCGCGGGTCGATCTCGATCGAGATCTCGGCTTCGTGGTAGGGCGTGATCGGGGAAATGCGCGCGGATGGCTGCCATCAGCTCGGCGATCTCGGGCTCGGACAGGAACGGCGGCGTGCCGCCGCCCCAGTGCAGTTGCGTGAGGGTGCGCGCCGGATCGAAGCGGGCCGCCTGCAGCGCCAGTTCCTGCTTGAGCCGGTCGAGGTAGGGCCGGGCGTGCGCGTGGTTGCGCGTGGCGATGCGCGTGCAGCCGCAATAGAAGCAGGCGGTCGCGCAGAACGGGATGTGCACGTACAGCGACAGCGCGTTCGAGGCGCCCGGATCGACCGCGGCGCGCGCGTAATGGGCCGTGTCGAAGCGTTCGTCTAACTGCAGCGCGGTGGGATACGACGTGTAGCGCGGGCCGTTCGCCGCATATTTCGCGAGCAAATCGGGACGGAACAGAGGAGCGGAGGAGCAGGACGTCATGGAGTAAACCGACAGGCGACGAGCGACGAGCGACGAGCGACGAGCGACGAGCGACGCGGTTCAGTCTAGTCGCTGCCGGCAATAACGAGATATAGCGATGTCGTCGAAGTTTGCGATGGCACAATGCCGGTTTGCATTGGCAGGGAAGGCGGGGAACGTGGAAGCGGCAGCACAATCAGGGCCGGATAACGCACATGCGTGCCGCGCGGGATGCGGCGCGTGCTGCATCGCGCCGTCGATCACGAGCCCGATCCCGGGCATGCCGCACGGCAAGCCGGCCGGCACGCCGTGCATCCAGCTCGACGCGGCGCTCAATTGCCGGATTTTCGGGCACCCCGAGCGGCCTGCCTGCTGCTCGGGCCTGCAGCCGTCGGTCGATATGTGCGGCGCGAGCCGTCACGAGGCGATGGCGTGGCTCACGCAGCTCGAGGTGCTGACGGCGCCGCGCTGAGCGCTACATCAGCGAGTGCTCGAAGAAGTTCGGCACCTGGCCCGTGATCTTGCCCCTGATTTACGGACACCTATCTAAGCGACATTGGCCGGCGGTGTCCCAAACGTAGTTGAAGGTTGAAGGCGGCGGTTCCCGTAGGAATCCGAGAGAATCGGGTTTCCAGGACCAACCTCCCGAATAGGAGAACCGCCGAAATGAAGCCTACCAAGAAACCGAACCGTCGTGCTGATGCTGAGTGTCGTGTTGTTGGTAAACAAGAGCACGAAGCGCTGCGCGCGGGCCTTGCCGAGCAAGCCCAGTTGCTGCTGCCGATGCTCGAG
>WNEB01000194.1 GCA_009914575.1 Burkholderia gladioli | reverse complement strand
AACACGGGTGCCACACCCACAGCGCCCCGAAAGTGGGTAGCTACATGGGTAGCCAGAGCGAAAAATCAGGCAAACCACCCGTGCAAGTGCCTGAAACTAAAAGAAAACGCTTATACCATGAAGATTGCCACCTGGAACGTCAATTCCCTGAACGTGCGCAAGCAGCACGTGCTCGACTGGCTCGCATCGAGCCACGCCGGCGTACTCTGCCTGCAGGAACTGAAGCTCCCCGACGAGAAATTCCCGAAGGCCGACATCGAGGCGGTCGGCTATCGCAGCTGGTTCACGGGCCAGAAAACCTACAACGGCGTCGCGATCCTGGTGCGCGACAGCCTGACCGTCGACGAAACCGACGTCGTCAAGAACATCCCGGGCTTCGAGGATGCGCAGCAGCGCGTGATCGCGGTGACCGTGGACGGCGTGCGGATCGTCTCCGCCTATTTCCCGAACGGCCAGGCGCCGGATTCGGAGAAGTTCGCGTACAAGCTGAAATGGCTCGACGCGCTGCAGGCATGGCTCAAGGACGAAATGACGCGCTATACGAAGCTCGCGCTGCTTGGCGACTACAACATCGCCCCCGAGGATCGCGACGTGCACGATCCAGCCAAATGGGAAGGGCAGAACCTGGTCTCGCCGCAGGAGCGCGCGCATTTCGCGGCGCTGCTGGAGATGGGCTTCGTCGATGCGTTCCGCCGCTTCGAGCAGCCCGAGAAGACGTTTACCTGGTGGGATTGCCGGATGATGGGCTTTCTCCGCAACGCGGGCCTGCGCATCGACCACATCCTGCTGTCGCCGGCGCTGGCGACCGCGCTGACGGCCTGCGAAGTCGACCGCGAGCCGCGCAAGTGGGAGCAGCCGTCCGACCACACGCCGGTGATCGCGACGCTGGGCTGAACGCGGTCCGGCACGTTCCAGAACGATTGATCTAAAATGCCGGGCGCGGTCCGCAACGGTCGCCGCATCACGACATTGTAGAAGCACGCAGCGATGGCCCCCGCCCACGCGAATTCGACGAAGACGCCGCACTGGACGCCGCGATCGCGCAGTTCTGGGCGCATGGATACACGTCCACCTCGGTGCGCGATCTCGCGGCCACGATGGGCATGACCGGCGCGAGCGTCTACAACGCGTTCGGCGACAAGCGTGCGCTCTACATGCGGGCGTTCGAGCGCTACGTCGAAGGCGGCTTTCGCGACCGCGTGCGCCGCTTCGAGCATCGGCTGCCGCCGCGCGACGCGATCGTCGCGTTCTTCAACGAGATCATCCGCCTGACCTTCAACGACGCGCAGCGCAAGGGCTGCCTGATCGTCAACGCCGCCGTGGAACTGACGCCGCACGACGCCGATCTTCAGCCGGTGCTCGAATCGATCCTGCAGGACGTCGAGGCGTTTTTCCTGCGTTGCGTCGAGGCGGGGCAGGCCGGCGGTTCGATTCCGGCCACGCTGGACGCGCGCGATGTGTCGCGATGCTGATGGGCTTGCGCGTGCTGGCGCGCGTGCGACCGCAGCGCGACCTGCTGGAAGATGCGGTTCGGTCGATGCTGGCCATGATCGGCGCGTCGCTGGCCGATACGGCCGCGGACACGCGTCGCGCGGCCTGAGCCCGGGCGCAGCGAACCCGCAGGCCCGATGGCGGCGATGCGCCCCGGTACTTACCAGCGCAGCAGTCGCGGCCCGGCCAGCGCGCCGATCGCCGCCGGCAGCAGCAAGCCCGCCACGTACCACACGCCCCAGAACGCCGGGCTCATCTCCGGGCAATAGGCAGCAGTAGGCGATCGTCGCGATCGCGCTTGCCAGCAGCCCGGACACGGCGCCGGCCAGCCTTGGCCGGGTGGCGGCGAGCCCGCGCATGGCCCAGAACACGGCGACGAAGCTCGGCACCGACAGCAGCAGGATATGAACGGGCAACTGCGCCACGACTGGCCGAGCAGCATCGGCAACCGTGCGTCGGGCGCGGCCGCGATCAGCACGCTGGCCGCGCCGATCCATACCGCCGCGAACGGCGCGGCGAGCAGCCACCAGCGATAGACGCCGCGCGCACCGGGCCGACCGAGCCGCTGCACGAGCAGGCAGGCCGCCACGGCGATCGCGAGCGGGAACGCCAGCTTGATCCAGAACAGCGCGGCATGCGCGGCGAGCGCCAGATCGTGCCGCCAGCCGAACACGATCCAGGTCAGCAGCAGCGCGCCGGCGAAGCCGAGCGGCAAGGTCACGCCGAAATGGCGCGGGATCGGGCTGCGGTTGGCGGGCGCGAGGCCCGTGGCGATGAGTTCGATCAGGTCGTCGGTATCGATCATCGATCGCCCCGGATTCTGGCGGCCAGCGCCTTCAGCCCGCGATGCACGCCCACCTTGACGGCCGATTCCGACAGACCGGTGATCGCCGCGGTTTCCGTCACCGACAGCCCCTGCAGCTTCACGCGCAGGATCGGTAGCCGCTGCTTGTCGGGCAGATGCTCGAGCAGCTTGCCGATATCGTGGCGCGCCTGCGCCGTCTCGTCGTCGGGCGCGGCGAACATCGCCTCGTGATCGTCGTCGAACGGCACATTGAGCGATTCGCGGCGAAACCGCGAGCGGAAGAAATCCAGGCTCTCTTGAAATTTGGCTCTCTTGAAATTTGAGTGGGTGAAAAGGGTCGCCGGGGTACGAAAACCTACGTCGCAAAACGGTATCTTCCCACCCCTAGCCCCGCCCCAAGGCGGGGAAGTCCTCGCCGCCGGACTGGCTCGGGGGCCAGGCGGCGCAAGGCTTTGCCTGGCCCGAGGCCTCAAGCGTGCTCGTAGATTTCTCCGCATCAAGGGTTCGCTGCGCCGGGCTTCGCCCGCCCTTGACCCGGAAAAATCCACCCAATCGAAATTCAAGAGAGGCCGATTTTCTTTCTCGCGCTGCTGCCGCAGTTTGTGGTGGCAGGCGCCGGCCCGGTGCCGCTCCAGCTCGGCGTGCATGGCGTGCTGATCATTGCCGTGGCGGCGCTGATTGAGCCGCCGTTGATCGTTGCTCGGCGATCGCCTCGCGCAGGGCTTGCGCACCAACCGCCGCGTGTCGGCGTGGCTCGATCGGGCGCTCGGCGCGTTCTTCCTCGGGCTGGCCGCCAAACTGGCCGCGTTCCGCCACTGATTCGCCGTTGATCCGGCACCGCCGGCGCGGTTGCCCGAGCGGGAAAAATCGCAACGCGACAACACGGCGACACTGTTTTTTTGTACAGTGTGCGCCGGGAGACCGGTAGAGATCAGGGGGGTGAAAGTCCCCGACATTGCAAGAACTAGCGATTCACGATGTCCCCGAGTCATGCGTGGCCAGCCGCGAGGCGGGCTGCGAAGCGTTGACAGGGGTGCTGATAGGCCAGCCATTGAGCCGCGAAATGGGCGTTGTTGCATAAATCGAGCGAGATCCGTTGACGTTTACGCGCAACGGTCGCGGGGCCAGCCTCCTATCAAGTCAGATTCCAGAGTAACTGCCTAATTTTTGACAAGAAAAGGCGGTGTGGCGGTGTCCCAAACGTAGTTGAAGGTTGAAGGCGGCGGTTCCCGTAGGAATCCGAGAGAATCGGGTTTCCAGGACCAACCTCCAGAACAGGAGAACCGCCGAAATGAAGCCTACCAAGAAACCGAACCGTCGTGCTGATGCTGAGTGTCGTGTTGTTGGTAAACAAGAGCACGAAGCGCTGCGCGCGGGCCTTGCCGAGCAAGCCCAGTTGCTGC
>WNEB01000193.1 GCA_009914575.1 Burkholderia gladioli | reverse complement strand
GGCTTCATCTATCCATATTGTTACGTTCCCCCGGTTGATCAGGCCTTCATTATAGGCCGCCCAATTCCTGACACGGTAGCGTGCCTTCGGCTCACCTTTCTTGTGTATGTCCTTGCGCATTTTCTTGTCAAAAATTAGGCAGTTACTCTGTAATCTGACTTGATAGGAGGCTGGCCCCGCGACCGTTGCGCGTAAACGTCAACGGATCTCGCTCGATTTATGCAACAACGCCGTTTTGCGACGTAGGTTTTCGTACCCCAGCGGCCCTTTTCACCCACTCAAATTTCAAGAGAGCCAAAATTATCGCGTTGAGGAGTGCCGCGCGATGCGCCGCGCGTCAGCCCGCAGGCGCCGTCTCGGTCAGCCGGGCCAGTGCGTGCTTGTCGAAGCGCCACGGAATCGGGGCTTCGGCGGCGGCGCGCCGCACATGCGCGACGAAATCGCGGCGGTCGATTTCGCGACCGCCGAGCGAGGCGAGATGGGCGGTGTTCTGCTGGCAGTCGATCATCGCCACGCCGTGCGCGCGCAGGTGCGCCACCAGCGTGGCCAGCGCGATCTTCGACGCGTCGGTGGCCTTCGCGAACATCGATTCGCCGAAGAACATCGTGCCGAACGCCACGCCGTACAGGCCGCCCACGCGTTCGCCGTCGAGCCAGGTTTCGATGCTGTGCGCGTGGCCGGCGCGATGCAGCGCCGTGTAGGCGGCCACGATCTCGTCGGTGATCCAGGTGCCGCGCTGGCCGTCGCGCGGCGCCTGCGCGCAGGCGCGCATCACGGCGGGGAAATCGTGGTCGACGCGCACGTCCCAGCGCGCCGCGCGCTGCACGCGGCGCAGCGTCTTGCGAAACGTGGCGGAAACGCGGAATTCGTCCGGCACGAGAATCATGCGCGGATCGGGGCTCCACCACAGCACGGGCTGCCCGTCGGAATACCAGGGGAAGATGCCGCGGTGATACGCGTCTGCGACGCGTTCGGGCAGCAGATTGGCGCTGGCTGCGAGCAGGCCGGGCGCGCCGCTGGCCGGGCCGAGCGCCTGCTCGACGGGCGGAAACGGCGCATCGGGCGCGAGCCAGGGGACCATGCGCGCGCGTCAGCCGTTGCGCAGCGAGCGATAGATGTCGCCGGTATGCACGCCGAACGAACCGGCCTCGCGGTCGGCGAAGAACAGGCGAAGGGTTTGGCTGACGGTGGGGAACGCGATGTCGTCCCAGGGGATGTCCGCTTCGTCGAACAGGCGGACTTCGAGGCTTTCCTCGCCGGCCTCGAATTCGGGGCCGTTCATGCGCGCGAGATAGAACAGGTGGACCTGATGCACGTGCG
Organism: Burkholderia gladioli; assembly: GCA_009914575.1. GTDB lineage: Bacteria > Pseudomonadota > Gammaproteobacteria > Burkholderiales > Burkholderiaceae > Burkholderia > Burkholderia gladioli_B. The sequence goes on along the minus strand of WNEB01000193.1, from coordinate 2,406 downwards.
GCACGTTCAGCAGCGTGAACAGGTTCTGCACCTCGACGCGCGCGCCGGCTTCCTCCAGCGTTTCTCGCGCGGCCGCTTCGGCGGTCGTTTCGCCCATCTCCATGAAACCGGCCGGCAACGTCCAGTAGCCGTGGCGCGGTTCGATCGCGCGGCGGCACAGCAGCACCTGATCGCCCCAGACGGGCACGGTGCCCACCACGTTGCGCGGATTCTGATAATGGATCGTGCCGCACTGGTCGCAGACGAAGCGTTCGCGGTTGTCGCCGGGAGGGATGCGCGCGATGACTTCGTGGCCGCAGACTGAGCAGAATTTCATAGGATGGGGAGCGAAAGGGTGATGCGAGTGTATCACCGCGCACGGCGATTCCAGAAAGGCGCAGGCGTGCTTTTGCAGCGCTCCGCGCGACAGGCGGCACGATGCCGTGCGCTGCGGTGGCGCTTGTGGAAACGATAGCGGAAAGCGGTGCGCGCGAGAATGTCCGGCGCCGGAAATGAAAATGGGCCACGAGCTTGAAGCGCTGTGACCCATCGTCGGAACGACTTGGTTGCGGGGACAGGATTTGAACCTGTGACCTTCGGGTTATTAGCCCGACGAGCTGCCAGACTGCTCCGCCCCGCGTCCGTCATAAGAATTGAATTATATGATGTTCTTGAAAGCAGGGCAAGCGTTTTATCTGTCCCCGTCACCGCACCGTGCGCACGAGGCGCTGGGCTAGAATCTGTCGGCGGTTCACGCCCTTTCATTCAACGCCCATTTCGACGATCTATATGGATATCGCTCACGATCTGCAGTCGATCCTCGTCCAGGAGCACACGCTCGTCTTTCCGCAGTTAGACACGGCTCGCGCCTGGGCACTCGGCACGCGGCTGCGCGAGATGGCGCTCGCGCGCAGCCATGCCGTCGTGATCGAGATCGGCGGCTTCGGCCTGCCGCTGTTCTTCTCGCCGCGCTCGACGGCGCGACGCCCGACAACGCCGCCTGGGTCGCGCGCAAACGCCGCACGGTCGAGCACTTTCGCCGCAGTTCGTACGCGGTCGGCCTGCGCCTGAAGCAGGCCGGCACCACGCTGGCCGCGAAGCATGGCCTGCCCGATACCGAGTACGCCTCGCACGGCGGCGCGTTCCCGCTGACGGTGGCCGGCGCCGGCGTGATCGGCACGATCACCGTGTCGGGCCTGCCGCAGCGCCGCGATCACGAACTGGTGGTGGAGGCGCTCGCCGCCGAACTCGGCCACGACTAAGCCGCGCTCGCGCTGGCCGGGGAGTAAGCGATCATGAAACTGCCTGCTTTCGCCTGGCTTGCCATGTCCATCGTGGCCGAAGTGATCGGCACCTCCGCCTTGCGCGCTTCCGACGGATTCACGCGGCTGTGGCCCACGCTGATCGTGATCGCCGGCTACGGCCTCGCGTTCTACGGGTTGTCGCTGACCTTGAAGACCATGCCGGTCGGGATCGTGTATGCGATCTGGTCGGGCGCCGGCATCGTGCTGATCACGCTCGTCGCGATTGCGCTGTACGGGCAGGTGCCCGACCTGCCGACCGTCATCGGCCTTGCGTTGATCATCGCGGGCGTGGTGGTGCTGAACCTGTTCTCGAAGATGCAGGCGCACTGAGCGCCTGATCGGCAGCGGGAAGGGAAGGGCGCGCGCTCGATGCGCGCGCCGCAATCAATCGTCGCAATCGTCGTCGGACATGAACGCGCGCATGAACACCAGCGCGCCCCAGCCCCAGATCACATTGGCCGCGAAGCCGATCGCGAGCGGCGAGAGCATGTTGCCGGCGGGCCAGATGCCGCGCAGCGGATCGATCACGAACACGCGCGCCACGGTCGGCACGATGCCGCCGAACACCAGCGCCTGCACCCACGGCGCGCGCCGCTCGGGCGACACGCGCAGCAGCCAGGCCACCAGCATCGCCCAGAACGCGCTGATCAGCGCGTTGACGATGAACGTCGGCATGCCCGCGGGGGCGAACGGCTCGACCGAGAAACCGCCGATGCCGATCAGGCCCGCCGCATGCAGCAGCGCGAGCGTCGATTCGCGGAAGAACAGGGCGGCCAGGAAACCGGACAGGAATGGCAGGGCAGGATGACTTTCTGCATCGGATCAGGATGAGCGCGCGCGGCGCGCGGCCGCGTGCTCAAGGTGGGTCGGACTCAGGCCCGCCATTATAGAGGGGCGCGTCCGGCTTCGACCGTCCCCACATCGCGTGTAGCGGATCCGGTTGTTTAGACACGGTTTTGCGATCAGGCCGCGAACTTCAAGAGGCTGTCCTGACGGGCTTCGAGAGGTGATTTGAAGCCCAGTTTCTCGAGGCGCCATTCGCGATTGTATCGATCCTTGAACGCGACGACGGCAGCCCGTACCTCGTCTACGTTTTTGAACAGATGCCCGTGGATAGCTTGCT
>WNEB01000192.1 GCA_009914575.1 Burkholderia gladioli | reverse complement strand
GCGTCGGCCGTCGAGCGACTTCACATTGCTGTACTGCTCGAGCATCGTTGCAAGCTCCGCTTCGACTGCCTGCTGAATAATCTGCCGCGCGCCCTGTTGGATCAGCTCGTCGAGCACGCTCTTCGTTTCTGCTTTACTGCTGGTCGCTTCTTTCGTAGTCTTCTTCATGGTGGCTGGTTTCCGGATCACTCAGGGTTCGCTGGTTGTGCTCATGACAAGCAACATTCTCAGCTAAACCGCCACCGCCTTCTCAAATTCCCGTCGCGACCGCCGTACACCAGATTCGACAATAGCTCGGCTTCCTATTGTGATAGTTAATCGCTTATAGGGGTGTCCGTGAAACGGGGCAAGATCAAAGTCCTCGCCGCCGGACGGGCTCGTAGATTTCTCCGCATCAAGGGTTCGCTGCGCCGGGCTTCGCCCGCCCTTGACCCGGAAAAATCCACCCACTCGAAATTCAAGAGAGGCCGCCGTTTTTTATTGGGCGCCGGTTTTCTCGTGCATCCGGCGGCACGGACGCAAAAACGCCAACGGCCCGGTCGATCCGGGCCGTTGGCGATGGATGCGCTGCCCTGACGGCAGCCGCGTTCAGACCGCCGCTTCGTTTTCCTCGCCGGTGCGGATGCGGATCACGCGCTCCACGTCCGACACGAAGATCTTGCCGTCGCCGATCTTGCCGGTGCGCGCGGCGCCGATCACGGCGTCGATCACCTGGTCGACCTGATCGGTCGCGACCACGACTTCGATCTTCATCTTCGGCAGGAAGTCGACCACGTACTCGGCGCCGCGATACAGCTCGGTATGGCCTTTCTGACGACCGAAGCCCTTCACTTCCGTCACGGTGAGGCCGGTCAGGCCGACTTCGGCCAGCGCCTCGCGCACTTCGTCGAGCTTGAACGGTTTGATGATGGCGGTAATGCGTTTCATGATGATGCTCCGGATAAGGGGACGACTGAGACGGATTCTACGCGCGGCGCCCCGTCAGTCGATACGCTCGGTAAAGCGCGACGTGATCGGATAGCGCCAGTCGCGGCCGAAAGCCCGGCGCGTGACGCGAATCCCTATCGGCGCCTGGCGCCGCTTGTATTCGTTGATCTTGATGAGGCGTGTGACGCGCAGCACGTCCGCCTCCTCGTAGCCAGCCGCCACGATCTGCGCGAGCGACCGGTCTTCCTCCATGTACATGCGCATGATCGCATTGAGCGCATCGTAGGGGGGCAGGCTGTCCTGGTCGGTCTGGTTCTCGCGCAGCTCGGCCGACGGCGCGCGCGTGAGGATCCGCTCGGGGATCACGTCGGTCTTGCCGAACTCGGCCGCGCCGTTGCGGTAATGGCAGAGGCGATAGACGAGCGTCTTGGCGATATCCTTGATCACGGCGAAACCGCCGGCCATGTCGCCGTACAGCGTGCAGTAGCCGACCGCCATCTCGCTCTTGTTGCCGGTGGTCAGCACGATCGAGCCGAACTTGTTCGACAGCGCCATCAGCAGCGTGCCGCGGATGCGCGCCTGGATGTTCTCCTCGGTGGCGTCTTCCTCGCGGCCCGCGAAATCGGTCGCGAGCGCGCCGCGGAACGCGTCGAACATCGGTGCGATCGCGATCTCGTCGTAGCGCACGCCCACGCGGCGCGCCATGTCGGCGGCGTCCGTGGTGGAGATGTCGGCCGTGTAGCGCGACGGCATCATCACCGCGCGCACGCGCTCCGCGCCGAGCGCGTCGCAGGCCACCGCCAGCACCAGCGCCGAATCGACGCCGCCCGACAGGCCGATCAGCGCGCCCGGAAACCCGTTCTTGCCGATGTAGTCGCGCACGCCGAGCACCAGCGCGCGATACACCTGCGCCTCGGTGGACAGCACCGGCGCGATCTGCGCCGTGGCCGCCACCGGTCTCGCGCCGTCGAATTCGACGATCGCGCGGCCTTCCTCGAACTGGGCCATGCGCGCGACCAGCTCGCCCGCGCCGTCGAGCACGAACGAGCCGCCGTCGAACACCAGTTCGTCCTGGCCGCCGACGAGGTTGACGTAGACCATCGGCAGGCCCGTCTCGCGGATCCGCGCGCGCAGGATGTCGACGCGCACCGCGTCCTTGTTCATGTGATACGGCGAGCCGTTCGGCACCAGCAGCACCTCGGCGCCGACCGCCTTGGCCAGTTGCGAGGCCGCCGCGTGCCACGCATCCTCGCAGATCACCACGCCGAACTTCGTGCCGTTCAGCTCGAACACGCACGGTTGCGGATCGCTCGCGAAGTAACGCTTCTCGTCGAACACCTCGGTGTTCGGCAGCTCGTGCTTGCGGTAGGTGGCGCGGATCTGGCCGCCGACGATCAGCGACGCGGCGTTCCAGGTGTCGACCGGGTTGGCGCCGCGCTCGATCGGACGGTTTGCATTACCATCGGCGCTGGCGGTGCGCAGCGGATGGCCGACCAGCACGGCCAGGCCGTCGAGCGGCGCGAGGCGCGCGGCCAGTTCCGCCAGCGCCTCGGTCGCCGCCGCGTAGAACGCGGGCCGCAGCAGCAGGTCTTCCGGCGGATAGCCCGACAGCGCCAGTTCCGGCGCGACCAGCAAATGCGCACCATCCTTGTGCGCGGCGCGGGCGGCATCGACGATCCGGGCGACGTTACCGGCGAAATCGCCGACGGTGACGTTGAGTTGGGCGAGAGCGATACGGGTTTTCATGACGGAATCTGCGCGGCCTCGCGGGCCGCGTGACGGGCGCCTTGCCGGGGCGCATCACCGGCGCGCCGCGCGCAAACGCGCGCACGCCGAACGAAACGGATGTCAGACGGTTGAAACACAAACGCAACGATTATCGCATGGGGCTCCTGCGCTCTCCGCTCGAAACGGACGCGGCCGAATGGAACGCCCTGCTCGAGCAACAGGCGCACACGACGCCGTTCCTGCGCCACGAATTCCTGGTCGCGCTGCACGCCACCGGCTGCGCCGTCGACGAATCGGGCTGGGCGCCGAATTTCCTGGTGCTGACCGACGAAACGAGCGGCGCGCTGGCTGCGGCCGCGCCCGTCTACGCCAAGCATCACTCGTACGGCGAATACGTGTTCGACTGGGCCTGGGCCGACGCCTACCAGCGCAACAACGTGCCGTATTACCCGAAGCTGCTGTGCGCCGTGCCGTTCACGCCGGTGCAGGGCACGCGCCTGATCGCCGCCAACGACGCCGCGCGCCGCCAGCTCGCCGCCACGTTGGTGGCGCTGGCCGAGCAGAGCGAGGTGTCGTCGCTGCACGTGCTGTTTCCGACCCCCGGCGAAGCCGCGCTGCTGGCCGAGATGGGCATGATGCTGCGCGAGGGCGTGCAATTCCACTGGCTCAACCAGGACTACCGCCACTTCGACGATTTCCTCGCCACGCTCGAACAGAAAAAGCGCAAGAACATCCGCGCCGAGCGGCGCAAGGTGGCCGAGGCCGGCGTCACGTTCCGGCGCGTGCGCGGCGAGGACGCCACCGACGACGACTGGCGCTTCTTCTCGCGCTGCTACCGGCAAACCTACCGCGAGCATCATTTGAGCCCGTACCTGAACCTCGATTTCTGGCTCTCTTGAAATTTGAGTGGGTGAAAAGGGCCGCCGGGGTACGAAAACCTACGTCGCAAAATGGTATCTTCCCTCCCCTAGCCCCGCCCCAAGGCGGGGAAGTCCTCGCCGCCGGACGGGCTCGTAGATTTCTCCGCATCAAGGGTTCGCTGCGCCGGGCTTCGCCCGCCCTTGACCCGGAAAAATCCACCCACTCGAAAT
>WNEB01000191.1 GCA_009914575.1 Burkholderia gladioli | reverse complement strand
GTCGTACATCAGCTCATCAACGCTGATCCGCGTGTTCCGGATCAGCTCGAGCATCGGCAGCAGCAACTGGGCTTGCTCGGCAAGGCCCGCGCGCAGCGCTTCGTGCTCTTGTTTACCAACAACACGAAACTCAGCATCAGCACGACGGTTCGGTTTCTTGGTAGGCTTCATTTCGGCGGTTCTCCTATTCGGGAGGTTGGTCCTGGAAACCCGATTCTCTCGGATTCCTACGGGAACCGCCGCCTTCAACCTTCAACTACGTTTGGGACACCGCCTGCCAGGGGGTTACAGCACGTAGCGCGAGAGATCCTCGTCTTGCGATACCTCGCCGAGCGCGCGGTCGACATAGGCGGCATCGATCGTCACGCGTTGGCCCGCATGATTGCCGGCCGAGAACGACACGTCCTCGAGCAGCTTCTCGATCACCGTATAGAGGCGCCGTGCGCCGATGTTCTCGGTCTTTTCGTTGACCGAGTAGGCGATCTCGGCGAGCCGGCGAATGCCGTCTTCCGCGAAATCGAGTTGCACGTCCTCGGTGGCGAGCAGCGCCTGGTACTGCTTGACGAGGCTGGCGTCGGTGGCCACCAGGATCGATTCGAAATCGTTGACCGACAGCGAATCGAGCTCGACGCGAATCGGAAAGCGCCCCTGCAGTTCGGGAATCAGGTCGCTCGGCTTCGACAGGTGGAACGCGCCGCTCGCGATGAACAGGATGTGATCGGTCTTGATCATCCCGTACTTCGTGTTGATCGTCGTGCCTTCCACGAGCGGCAGCAGGTCGCGCTGCACGCCCTGACGGGACACTTCGCCGCCGCCGCCTTCATGGCTGCGCGAGGCGATCTTGTCGATTTCGTCGAGGAACACGATGCCGTTCTGCTCGACGTTCTGTACCGCCTTCGTCTTCACTTCCTCGTCGTTGAGGAGCTTGGCCGCTTCCTCGTCGGTGACGAGCTTCAGCGCTTCCTTGATCTTGACCTTGCGGCGCGTCTTCTTGCCGCCGCCGATGTTCGAGAACATCGAGCGGATCTGCTCGGTCATCTCTTCCATGCCCGGCGGCGCCATGATGTCCATGCCGGCTTGCGGCTGCTCGATGTCGAGCTCGATTTCCTTGTCGTCGAGCGCGCCTTCGCGCAGGCGCTTGCGCAACGTCTGGCGTGTCGTGTTGTTGTCCTCGTTGGCCGATTCGGCATTCGAGCCGAAGCCGACGGCGCGCGGTTGCGGCAGCAGGATGTCGAGGATCCGGTCCTCGGCGGCGTCTTCCGCCTTGGTGCGCACCTTGCGCATTTCGGTTTCACGCGTGAGCTTGACCGCGATCTCGATCAGGTCGCGCACGATGCTGTCCACGTCGCGGCCGACATAGCCGACTTCGGTGAATTTGGTCGCTTCGATCTTGATGAACGGCGCGTCCGCGAGCTTGGCTAGGCGTCGCGCGATCTCCGTCTTGCCGACGCCCGTCGGTCCGATCATCAGGATGTTCTTCGGCGTGATCTCGTGGCGCAGCGGCTCGCCCACCTGCTGGCGGCGCCAGCGGTTGCGCAGTGCGACGGCGACGGCCTTCTTCGCCTTCGCCTGGCCGATGATGTGCTTGTCGAGTTCCGAGACGATCTCGGCAGGGGTCATGGTGCTCATGTCGGCGTCCTTACTCGATCGTTTCGATGATGCGGTTGTGGTTCGTGTAGATACACATGTCGCCAGCGATCTGGAGCGACTTCTCCACGATCTCGCGCGGCGACAGATCGGTGTTTTCGGCCAGCGCACGTGCGGCGGCCTGGGCATACGAGCCGCCCGAACCGATCGCGCAGATTCCGCCTTCCGGGTCGAGCACGTCGCCGTTGCCGGTGATGACGAGCGTGGTGGTTTTGTCCGCCGTGATCAGCATCGCCTCGAGGCGGCGCAGCATGCGGTCGGTACGCCAGTCCTTGGCGAGTTCGACGGCGGCGCGGGTCAGGTTGCCCCGGTGTTTTTCGAGCTTGGCCTCGAAGCGGTCGAGCAGCGAGAACGCATCGGCGGTGCCGCCGGCGAAACCGACCAGCACCTGGTTGTTGTAGATGCGGCGCACTTTCCGGGCGCCGCCCTTCATGACGATATTGCCGAGCGTGACCTGGCCGTCGCCGCCTAGCGCGACGAGGTCGCCCCGGCGCACGGAGACGATCGTCGTGCCGTGAAATTGCTCCATCTGCGTTCCTTGAGTGAGGCGGGAAAGAGGCGCGCACGCGCACGGCATGGGACCGCAGGCTCGCGGGGTGTGCCGTCCGGCGCGCGACGCGCGCATTGCGGACATGTTAGGGCATGCGCGGCGATATCAAGGGCTTCGTGCCGAGGAAAGCGCGGGGGCGGGCTGGCGGGGCCGGCACGCGGGGCGTGGTACGACGATGGGCAGGCGGCCGGCAAGGCAGCCGGAAGCCGCGAGGGAGCGAGCGGGGCGGTGGGGCGGTGGGCATTGGGGGGCGGACCGCGACGCTAGGCCGGCCGGGTCGCGCTGCATGTGGCGACGGCGTGGCCGGCGCACGGGTGCGCGCTGCGGTATCTCCAAAAACAACAGCGCGCGGCAAGCCGCGCGCTGAGTCGAAGCCGCGAAAAGGGCGCGGGAAGCGGCCGCGCCGGTGCGATCAGTCGCCGAACAGCTTCTGGCGCAGTTCGCGGCGCTCCTGCGCCTCGAGCGACAGCGTGGCCGTCGGCCGTGCGATCAAACGCGGAATACCGATCGGTTCACCGGTTTCCTCGCACCAGCCGTAATCGCCGGCATCGATGCGCGCGAGCGATTGCTGCACTTTCTTGAGCAGCTTGCGCTCGCGGTCGCGCGTGCGCAGCTCGAGCGCATGCTCTTCCTCGATGGTCGCGCGATCGGCGGGATCCGGCACGATCACCGTCTCGCGCAGATTCTCGGTCGTCTGGCCCGCATTGCGCAGAATTTCTGCCTGGAGCTGTTCGAGCCGATTTTTGAAGAAGGCGAGCTGATCGTCATTCATGTAATCCTTGTCGCTCATCTTCAGGATTTCGGCTTCGGTCAAGAGTTTGTTCGTCATCTGCTTGCTTCTTCAATGTGCGGCGAATCGAGAGATATTGCCCGCACTTTGGGATTACCCGCAACGGCTTTTGTCATGGTTTGCCAATCATTTGCCGTGGCGGGGCCGAAAGCCTCCGGTACCGGCGTGCCGGGTGCCCATCGGGCCGGCCCGCTCGCGCCGCGGCCGGGGTGCGGCGCATTCCGCATCCGGCCGTTTGCCGGCCTGCGGTGGCGATGCCGGTAGGTGCCCGGAACGTAATGCAATAACCGGGCCCGTTGCTGCCAATTTCCAGTGGGCACGTATTGTAACTGAATCGGAATTCAGCGCCGTATCGGGATCATCCCCGTCCGCACCGGCTGGTTATCCTAGAAATATAACCCGCGAAGCGCGAAAAAGCGATGACGGGCTCAATTCGTGTGCCCGTGTCCAGGCTATTTTCAGATGTCCGCTTCGTGGCCAAGTTCAAATGTCCGCTTTTACAGGGTTTAGAGTTTGTCTTTCGTGGGTTGCTGCTCACGCAATGTCGAAGATCGGCGGTGTCCCAAACGTAGTTGAAGGTTGAAGGCGGCGGTTCCCGTAGGAATCCGAGAGAATCGGGTTTCCAGGACCAACCTCCCGAATAGGAGAACCGCCGAAATGAAGCCTACCAAGAAACCGAACCGTCGTGCTGATGCTGAGTTTCGTGTTGTTGGTAAACAAGAGCACGAAGCGCTGCGCGCGGGCCTTGCCGAGCAAGCCCAGTTGCTGCTGCCGATGCTCGAGCTGATCCGGAACACGCGGATCAGCGTTGATGAGCTGATGTACGAC
>WNEB01000190.1 GCA_009914575.1 Burkholderia gladioli | reverse complement strand
GCCGAGCCGCAGACCAACGGCGTCGCCGAGCGCTTCAATCGGACCATGAAGGAGCAAGCTATCCACGGGCATCTGTTCAAAAACGTAGACGAGGTACGGGCTGCCGTCGTCGCGTTCAAGGATCGATGCAATCGCGAATGGCGCCTCGAGAAACTGGGCTTCAAATCACCTCTCGAAGCCCGTCAGGCCAGCCTCTTGAAGTTCGCGGCCTGATCGCAGATCGCAAATCCGTGTCTAAATAATCAGATCCGCTACACCCGTCGCCCGGAATGAAGCGCGCGCAGATCAGCGTGACGAGCCACGCCACCAGCGTCTTGGTCAGCACCAGCGTGCCCGACTTGCGCAGCACCACGCCGGTGGCGCGCAGGTCGATGGTCGCGCCCATGCAGAAGAACCACACCGCCAGAATCGGCACCGTGCCCGAAATCAGCCCGTTGGTGAACGAGCCGAAGTATTTCCCCGAATCGGGCGCGAACGTGTGCACGCAGGCGCCGAGCACCATCGGCACCAACATCAGCCCGCCCGGCACGCGGTCGATGAATTTCTTGATTTTCACTGGGTTCTCCATCCCTGGACGCACGCGCCCGTTATCGAATCCGTCGTCTCCTGACGTGATTTCGGAACGTTATTCCATTCCTGGATTTGCTCCCATCGCGGTTAACCCTGCACCAAGACAAAGCCCCTGCATCGAGGTTTGCCCGATTTTGCCGCGCGCTCGAAAAATAGTTGGAACGATGTTCCGATTATTTTTCGATTGTGCTCTAATGCCGGAACACCAACGGGCGCCGAGCACGGCAGCCCGCATCACGATCCCCCACGGAGACAGCAGATGGAAGTCAGGCAGGCCATTCACAGCGAGCACGCGAAAACCCTCGACACGGTCGGGCTGCGCCGGCATTTCCTGGTCGAGAAGGTGTTCGAGCCGGATGCGCTGCAGCTGACCTACAGCCATATCGACCGCATCATCGTCGGCGGCGCGTTCCCCGCCACGCGCGCGGTGGAAGTGCCGGCCTCGCTCGACAAGTCGATCGGCGTCGATCATCTGCTGCAGCGGCGCGAGCTGGGCGCGATCAACATCGGCGGCGACGGCTGGGTCGACGTGGACGGCACGCGGCACGCGGTGCGCTTCGAGGAGGCGATCTACATCGGCCAGGGCCCCCAATCGGTGGCGTTCGGCAGCGACGACGCCAGCCGCCCCGCGAAGTTCTACCTGAACTGCGCGCCGGCCCACACGGCCTCCCCCACGCGCGTCATCACGTTGGCGCAGGCCTCGCCCGAAACGCTCGGCGATCCGTCCACCAGAAACCCCCGCACGATCTACAAGTTCATCGTTCCGGAGGTCGTGCAGACCTGCCAGCTCTCGATGGGCATGACCAAGCTCGAACCGGGCAACCTGTGGAACACCATGCCGTGCCACACGCACGAGCGGCGCATGGAGGTGTATTTCTATTTCGGCATGCAGGACGATGCGGCGGTGTTCCACATGTGCGGCGAGCCGACCGAGACGCGGCATCTGCTGGCGCACAACGAGCAGGCGGTGATCTCGCCGAGCTCGTCGATCCACTCGGGCGTCGGCACGCGCGCCTATACGTTCATCTGGGGCATGGTCGGCGAGAACCAGGTGTTCAAGGACATGGACCACGTCGCGATCGCCGCGCTGCGCTGACCCTCATGAGCAACGAGAATCGAACCGTGACATCGGCTTCCCCCTTCGACCTGAGCGGCAAGGTCGCGCTCGTGACCGGCTGCAACACCGGGCTCGGCGCCGGCATGGCGGTGGCGCTGGCGCAGGCCGGCTGCGACATCGTCGGCGTCAACCGCGGCGCGCCGGCCGACACGCTCGCGCGCGTCGAGGCGCTCGGTCGCCGCTTCCTGGACCTGCGCGCCGACCTGTCGAGCATCGCGCCGATTGACGACGTGATCGCCGCGAGCGTCGAGGCATTCGACCGCATCGACATCCTCGTCAACAACGCCGGCATCATCCGCCGCAACGACGCACTCGAATTCGGCGAGGCCGACTGGGACGCCGTGATCGACACCAACCGAAAGACGGTGTTCTTCCTCGCGCAGGCCGTGGCGAAGCAGTTCGTGCGGCAGAACGGCCCCGGCAAGATCATCAACGTGGCGTCGATGCTGTCGTTCCAGGGCGGCGTGCGGGTGCCGTCGTACACCGCGTCGAAAAGCGGCGTGCTGGGCGGCGTGCTGGGCCTCACGCGCCTGCTCGCCAACGAATGGGCCGCGCGCGGCATCAACGTCAACGCGATCGCGCCCGGCTACATGGCGACCAACAACACCGCGCAGCTGCGCGACGATGCGGCAGCGCAACGAGGAAATCCTCGGCCGGATTCCGACCGGACGCTGGGGCGCGCCCGAGGATCTGGCCGGGCCGGTGCTGTTCCTCGCCTCGACGGCCTCCGATTACGTGCACGGCCACACGCTGGCCGTGCACGGCGGCTGGCTGGCCCGCTGATGCAACGCCCCGCCCGGACACGCTATGCTCACGCCTGATTCACATTCGACGGATGGTCTGCACATGGAAGCGATGCTCAGGCGGCGGAAGGACGAGGCTGCGTCCCGGGCGCGAAACGACGACGGCGGCAAGGCCGAATCGGCCTCGGCCGCCGGCAAGGTGTTCGCGGTGCTGGAGGCGCTCGGCGCGCACGGCCCGATCGGCATCAGCGAACTGTCGCAGCGGCTCGGCATGTCCAAGACCACCGTGCACCGTTTCCTGCAGACGCTGAAGACGCTCGGCTTCGTCGCGCAGGAAGACGAAACCGAACGCTACCGCCTGACGATCCGCCTGTTCGAACTCGGCGCGCAGGCGCTCGACAGCGTCGACCTGGTGCGCGAGGCCGACATCGAGATGCGCCGCATCGGCCGCCTCACGCGCGAGGCGCTGCACCTGGGCGCATTCGACGAAGACCACATCATCTACATCCACAAGATCGACGCCGATTACGGGCTGCGCATGCATTCGCGGATCGGCCGCACCAACCCGCTCCACAGCACCGCGATCGGCAAGGTGCTGCTGGCGTGGATGGCGCCCGACGAGGCGCGCGAGGCGCTCGCGCGCGTGACGTTCCGCAAGTCCACGCCGAAGACGCTGGCCTCGGCCGAAGCCGTCTGGAGCATTCTTCCGCACGTGCGCGAGCAGGGATACGGCGAGGACAACGAGGAACAGGAAGACGGGCTGGTATGCCTGGCGGTGCCGGTGTTCGACCGTTTCGGCCGCGCGATCGCGGGGCTGTCGATCTCGTTTCCGACCATGCGCTGCGGCGCCGACACCAAGCCGCATTACGTGGCGCTGCTGCGGCAGGCCGGGCAGACGATCTCGGCAAAGCTCGGGTATCGCGGAGACGGCGAAGGCGAAGGCACGAGCGCGGGCGGCTGAGGCCGCCACGCCGCCGCGCTTCTCGCACACCTCTCCCGCCCGGCGCAGCGACGCCTCAGCGCGTCGTCCCGTCCGCCTCGTGCGGAATTCCCTCCACCGGGCACTCGGGCGTGCCCGGCACCGGCATCGACCGCGTGATGGCCTCGACGGCCGCACGCGTCTTCTGCGGATCGGCGATCCAGTCGCGGTAGAACGCGAACGGGCACTCGGCCACGCCGTGCACGCTGTCGCCCGAATGAATCGTGCCGGTATAGCCGCGATGCAGCAGCTTGTAGAGATGGTTCTGCGACTGCAAATTGCGCCGTGCGTCGCGGATCAGCGAGGCGTTGTTGCATAAATCGAGTGTGAGGATGCAATAGCATCGACGGGCATAATTTCAGGCGATACGAACGGATTGCGGACGAGCGAGGTCCGCCATACGGTTGATGACGCCGACGCGAACGGAGACC
>WNEB01000019.1 GCA_009914575.1 Burkholderia gladioli | reverse complement strand
CGCTCTTCGTTTCTGCTTTACTGCTGGTCGCTTCTTTCGTAGTCTTCTTCATGGTGGCTGGTTTCCGGATCACTCAGGGTTCGCTGGTTGTGCTCACGACAAGCAACATTCTCAGCTAAACCGCCACCGCCTTTTCAAATTCCCGTCGCGACCGCCGTACACCAGATTCGACAATAGCTCCTTTGGGCAGTCTGCAACCCCAGATCACGAGCCACCGTGGTTACCCCTTCTGTGGCCGCTCGCAACAGTGTCTGTTGCCTGAACTCCAGGCTGAACTCCTGCCCCTTTCTGCCTGCCTTGCTCTTGGTCATCGTCCACCTCCTATTGCGATAGTTAATCGCTTATAGAGGTGTCCGTGAAACGGGGGCAAGATCAGGCGGGGCGCGATGCTGCTTCGCAGATCGCCTCGGCATCCACGAAGTCGTTCTTGTTGCTCTTGACGAAGGGCCGCACGAACTGCGGCGAGATCAGCTTGACCTGGTGCCCGAAGCTGGCGAGCTTGCGGGCCATGTGATGCGCCCCGGCGCAAGCTTCCATGACCACCGTGCAGGCGTGAAACGTGGCGAAGAACTCGATCAACTGCTTGCGTCCCACCTTCTTGCGAAACACGGCTTTGCCGTGCCGGTCCTGCCCGTGAAGGTGAAACGAATGCTTGCCCAGATCGATCCCAACCAGCGTCGCGTCTTGCATGATGGCCTCTCCAGAAAGAAAAACACCCTACAGCGTAACCCGCGTGTAGGGTGGGGGTGACCATCTCATTAGCCCCGCATCTGCGGGGCTTTTTGCATCGGGGCATCGGATTGCCGGTGCCGCGGGCTCAGTGATTGAGCTTGCCGAGCAGCAGGAATTCCATCAGCGCCTTCTGCACGTGCAGGCGGTTTTCGGCTTCGTCCCAGACCACGCTTTGCGGGCCGTCGATCACGCCGGCCGTCACTTCCTCGCCGCGGTGCGCGGGCAGGCAGTGCATGAACAGCGCGTCGGGGTTGGCGAAGGCCATCATTTCCTCGTCGACGCACCAGTCGGGGAACGCCTTCTTGCGCACTTCGTTCTCGGCCTCGCAGCCCATGCTGGTCCACACGTCGGTGGTGACCAGATCGGCGCCGCGGCAGGCTTCGTTCGGATCCTCGCACACCTCGTAGGCCGACGCGCTTTCCGCATCGACGAGCTTCATGTCGAGCGCATAGCCCGGCGGCGTGGACAGGCGCAGCTTGAAGTCGAGGATTTGCGCGGCCTGGATCCAGGTGTACAGCATGTTGTTCGCGTCGCCGACCCAGGCGACCGTCTTGCCACGGATCGGGCCGCGGTGCTCGACGTACGTGAAGATGTCGGCGAGCACCTGGCACGGATGGTATTCGTTGGTCAGGCCGTTGATCACCGGCACGCGCGAATTCGCGGCGAAACGCTGGATGATCTCCTGCTCGAACGTGCGGATCATGATGATGTCGACCATGCGCGAGATCACCTGCGCCGAATCCTCCATCGGTTCGCCGCGGTCGAGCTGCGTGTCGCGCGTGCTCATGAACACGGCGTGGCCGCCGAGCTGGAAGATGCCGGCTTCGAACGACAGGCGCGTGCGTGTCGAGTTCTTCTCGAAGATCATCGCCAGCGTGCGGTCGTGCAGCGGGTGATAGGTTTCGTAGCCCTTGAATTTGCGCTTCAGAATACCCGTGCGTTCGAGCACGTACTCGTAGTCTTCCAGCGAGAAATCCTTGAACTGCAGGTAGTGACGAATGGTTTTGGCGGTCATGAAACGAAACGCGGCGGGAGGCAGCCGGTGCGGCGCGCCGGACGGCGCCCGCCGTCGGAGGTGATAAGCCGATTGAGCATAAAGGATTTTCCGGGCTTTGACGAGGTGCGCGGGAAGCCTTCGCCGGCCGAGGCGGTGCGCCGTCGGGCCGTTTCCAGAGGGGCGGAAGGGGGCTTCGTGGCGCCGAAGTATGCGGCGGTGCGGTATAATTCTGCGGTTTTCCGAAGCCCAGCGGCTCTCGTTGCCGGGTGAGGGCGGCACCCGCGCGCAAGCGTGCGGATGCGTGTCCGGCATGCTTGCGGCGGTGGCCCGGGCAGCGCCGCCGGCACGGCATTCCGCAGCCGGCAAGCGAAGCCAGGCCCTGCTTCCGCCGCGGCAGCATCGTGCCGTCGGCCCCTCATCTGGGACCCTTCATGGCAGAAACTCCCCCGACCGAATTTTTCATTCAAGGCGTCACGAAAGAAGGGAAGACGTTTCGTCCGAGCGATTGGTCGGAGCGTCTGGCCGGCGTGATGGCCCAATTCGGACCGGGCGCGAGCGGGCGCAATGCCTACATGAAGTATTCGCTGTATGTGCGTCCCACCATCGTCGGCAACGTCAAGTGCGTGATCATCGATTCGCGCCTGCGCGAACTCGAGCCGATGGCCTTCGATTTCGTCATGAACTTCGCGCGCGACAACGATCTGGTCGTGACCGAGGCCTGCGAACTGACGCTGCACAAGAACGACAAGGCCTGAACGTCAGGCTGCCCACGCGCCGGGCGCGGCCCGCCCCGGTTTCGCGTCACGCACTCCATCTCCCCGACCACCCCATAGCCGGCTGCGGCGCGATACGGCGCAGCCGCCATGCGTTCGTCTTGCAGGACGCAGGGATCCGGAAACGCAAAAAAGCCCGCCTAGGCGGGCTTTTCGTGATCGGCAGGAAACAGGGCTGCCCGCGAGTCGCGGGCATGCCGGAGTTACTGCGCGGCGGCCTGGAGGCCCTTGACCGCTGCCGACAGGCGGCTCTTGTGGCGAGCAGCCTTGTTCTTGTGAACGATCTTCTTGTCGGCGATCGTGTCGATCGTCTTCGTGGCGGCCTTGTACAGCTCGGCAGCCTTGGCTTGATCGCCGGCGTCGATCGCCTTGCGAACAGCCTTGATGGCGGTGCGGAATTTCGAGCGCAGCGCCGAGTTGTGCGAGTTTGCCTTCGCTGCCTGACGGGCGCGCTTGCGAGCTTGTGCGGAGTTAGCCATGACGGTTCCTTATCCTGTCCTGTTCCCAGAGCTTGGAGCCTGACGGCCAAGCACTGCTTTTCGATCCGACCCTCGAGAGCGATTGCCCGGGGCCCAAAAAACGTAGGTTTCACCGAGGCCGGCAACGTGCTCGATGATTACCGCAGCGCGAACGCAGACTCAGAAACGGATAATTATAGCAACAAAATCAAGGCAATGACAAGCTCGACGAGCAGGGCGGCTGCGGCGGCGCTTTGGCGCGTTTTTCGGCGGCGATCGGCGGTTCGCCGCGGGCGTTCCGTATAATCGGTGCCCCATGAATCTATTCCGCGCCCTGCTGACGGTCAGCGGCTTCACGTTGTTGTCGCGCGTGACCGGTCTGGCCCGTGAGACGCTGATCGCGAGAGCGTGCGGCGCCAGTCAATATACCGACGCATTCTACGTCGCGTTCCGCATCCCGAACCTGCTGCGCCGGCTCTCGGCCGAAGGCGCGTTTTCGCAGGCGTTCGTGCCGATCCTCGCCGAATTCAAGAACCAGCAGGGGCACGACGCCACCAAGGCGCTGGTCGATGCGATGTCGACGGTGCTGGCCTGGGCGCTGGCCTTGCTGTCGGTGATCGGCGTGGCCGGCGCGTCGTGGGTGGTGTATGCGGTGGCGTCCGGCCTGCGCACCGACGGCCAGGCGTTCCCGCTCGCCGTCGCGATGACGCGGATCATGTTCCCTTACATCATCTTCATCTCGCTGACGACGCTCGCCTCCGGCGTGCTGAACACCTACAAGAACTTCTCGCTGCCCGCGTTCGCGCCCGTGCTGCTGAACGTCTCGTTCATCGGCGCGACCGTGTTCGTCGCGCCCTACATGAAGATGCCGGTGTATGCGCTGGCGTGGGCCGTGATCGTCGGCGGCGTGCTGCAGTTCATCGTGCAGTGGCCGGGCCTCAAGCGCATCGACATGATGCCGCGCATCGGCCTGAACCCGGTGCGCGCGCTCGCGCACCCGGGCGTCAAGCGCGTGCTCGCGAAAATGGTGCCGGCCACGTTCGCCGTGTCGGTCGCGCAGCTCTCGCTGATCATCAATACCAATATCGCGTCGCGGCTCGGGCAGGGCGCCGTGTCGTGGATCAACTACGCCGACCGGCTGATGGAATTCCCCACCGCGCTGCTCGGCGTGGCGCTCGGCACGATTTTGCTGCCGAGCCTGTCGAAGGCGCACGTCGACGCGGACGCCACCGAATATTCGGCGCTGCTCGACTGGGGCCTGCGCGTGACGTTCCTGCTGGCCGCGCCGAGCGCGCTGGGCCTGCTGGTGTTCGCCGAACCGCTCACCGCCACGCTGTTCAATTACGGCAAGTTCGACGCGCACACGGTGGAAATGGTGTCGCGCGCGCTGGCCGCCTACGGCATCGGCCTGGTGGGCATCATCCTGATCAAGATTCTCGCGCCGGGCTTCTATGCGAAGCAGGACATCAAGACGCCGGTCAAGATCGCGATCGGCGTACTGATCGTCACACAGTTGTCGAATTATGTATTCGTGCCGATTCTCGGCCATGCCGGGCTGACGCTGAGCATCGGGGCGGGCGCCACGCTCAATTCGCTGCTGCTGTTTCTCGGCCTGCGCCGGCGCGGCATCTACATGCCGTCGCCGGGCTGGTTGCGCTTCTTCGTGCAGTTGCTGGGCGCCTCGCTGGTGCTGGCCGGCGTCATGCACTGGTGCGCGATCAGTTTCGACTGGACCGGCCTGCGCGCCGAACCGCTCGCGCGCATCGCGCTGACGGCCGCGTGCCTGGTTCTGTTTGCCGCACTATATTTCGGTATGTTGTGGTTGATGGGCTTCAAATACGCGTACTTCCGCCGCCGAGCCAAATGACGAAAGCCATGACCGGCGTCCTCGATTTTTTCAGCACCCTCGTCGCCGAAGACGACAGCCTGCCGCTCACCGAGGCGGCGCTGTCGCTTGCGCAGGACGCCTATCCCGACCTCGACATGCAGGCGGTGCAGGCCGAGCTCGACACGCTGGCCGTGCGCTTTCGCCGCCGCGTGCGCGCCGATCTCGACGCGCGCGGCAAGGTCGACGCGCTCAACGACTTTTTCTTCCGCGAGCTCGGTTTCGCCTGCAATCACAACGATTGCTACGATCCCGACAACAGTTACCTGAACATGGTGCTCAAGCGCCGGCGCGGCATTCCGATCTCGCTCGCGGTGCTGTATCTGGAACTGGCGGGGCAGCTCGGGCTGGCGGTGCGCGGCGTGTCGTTCCCGGGCCATTTCCTGCTGCGCGCGACGCTCGCCGACGGCGACGCGATGATCGATCCGACCACCGGGCGCTCGCTGTCCGAAACCGATCTCGTCGAGATGCTCGAACCCTATGTCGCGCATCCCGAGGACACCATGGCGAGCACGCTGCGCGCGCTGCTGCAGCCGGCCACGAGCCGCGAAGTGCTGGCGCGCATGCTCAACAACCTGAAGGCGATCTATCTGCAGACCGAGCGCTGGCAGCGGCTGCTGGCGGTGCAGCAGCGGCTCGTGGTGCTGCTGCCGGGGCAGCCCGACGAGCTGCGCGACCGCGGTTTCGCCTATGCGCGGCTCGATTACCTGCGCCCGGCGCTCGAGGATCTCGAAGCCTATCTCGACGAATGTCCCGAAGCGGTCGATGCGACGGTGGTCGAGGCGCAATTGACCGAACTGCGCGAGCGCATGCAGCGCGGCGACGACTGACGCGCGGAACGCGCCGGCGTCGCCTGAATGGCGCCGGAACGAACGCGGCCCGCACCTGCCGGAACCGGCGCGTGCGGGCCGCGTTGTTTTTGTCGCGCGTGCGTGCCGGCTCGCGCCGGTTCGGGTTCCGGCGCTTACTTCGGCTGCATGCGGATCGCGCCGTCGAGGCGGATCACCTCGCCGTTGAGCATCGGGTTCTCGAGGATCTGGCGCACCAGCATCGCGTATTCGTCCGGCTTGCCGAGGCGCGGCGGGAACGGCACCATCGCGCCGAGCGCGTCCTGCACTTCTTGAGGCATGCCGAGCAGCATCGGCGTCTCGAAGATGCCGGGCGCGATCGTCATCACGCGGATCGCATTGCGCGACAGATCGCGCGCAAGCGGCAGCGTCATGCCGGCCACGCCGGCCTTCGACGCGGCATAGGCGGCCTGGCCGATCTGGCCGTCGAACGCGGCCACCGAGGCGGTATTGACGATCACGCCGCGCTCGCCCTGGCCTGTCGGCGCATTGGCGGCCATCGCGGCGGCGGCCAGGCGCGCCATGTTGAAGGTGCCGATCAGGTTGATCGACACCACCTTCGCGAACAGGTCGAGCGAATGCGGGCCGTCCTTGCCGACCGTCTTCGCGGCGGGCGCGATGCCCGCGCAGTTTATCAGCCCGCGCAGCGTGCCCAGTTGCGTGGCGGCCTCGACGGCGGCCTGCGCGTGATCCTCGCGCGTGACGTCGCAGGCGACGAACACGCCGCCCAGCCGCCCAGTTCGCGCGCGAGCGCCTCGCCGGCCTCGCGGTTCAGGTCGGCGAGCACCGGCCTGGCGCCCGCCGCGGCCAGCATGCGCGCGGTGCCGGCGCCAAGGCCCGAGGCGCCGCCGGTGATCAGAAAGACGTTGTCGCGTAGTTCCATCGTTGCTCCTGTTCCGTGGGACGTGTGGATGCCGACCGATTGTACGGAAGCCGGCCCGACGGCGGCGTGAAGCGAACGATCGTTTGTTTGGCTCTCTTGAAATTTGAGTGGGTGAAAAGGGCCGCCGGGGTACGAAAACCTACGTCGCAAAACGGTATCTTCCCACCCCTAGCCCCGCTCCAAGGCGGGGAAGTCCTCGCCGCCGGACGGGCTCGGGGGCCAGGCGGCGCAAGGCTTTGCCTGGCCCCCGAGCCCTCAAGCGTACTCGTAGATTTCTCCGCATCAAGGGTTCGCTGCGCCGGGCTTCGCCCGCCCTTGACCCGGAAAAATACACCCACTCGAAATTCAAGAGAGGCGTTTGTTTTTAGGGGCGGGGCGAAACCGCCCGGGCAGGGCGGGGCGCGTGGCGCGCGCGGCGCTTACTTCAGGGCGTCGAACGCGCGCTGACGGATTTCGTCGACGCTGCCGAGGCCCGAGATCTTGCGGTAGGCCGGCGCCTTCAGGCCGTTTTCCTCGCCGCGCTGCGCCCAGTCGCCGTAGTAGGTGATCAGCGGCTTGGTTTGCGCTTCGTACACTTCGAGGCGCTTCTTGACGACGTCTTCCTTGTCGTCGTCGCGCTGGATCAGCGCTTCGCCCGTTTCGTCGTCCTTGCCTTCTTCCTTCGGCGGCTTGAACGTGACGTGGTAGATGCGGCCCGAGGCCGGGTGCGTGCGGCGGCCGCTGATGCGCTCGATGATTTCCGAGAACGGCACGTCGATTTCGAGCACGTAGTCGATCGCGACGCCGGCATCCTTCATCGCATCGGCTTGCGCGAGCGTGCGCGGGAAGCCGTCGAACAGATAGCCGTTCGCACAATCCGCTTCCTTCAGGCGCTCCTTGACGAGGCCGATGATCAGCGAATCCGGCACCAGCTTGCCTTCGTCCATGTAGCCCTTGGCCTCGACGCCGAGCGGCGTGCCGGCCTTGACGGCGGCGCGCAGCATGTCGCCCGTCGAGATTTGCGGGATGCCGAACTTTTCCTTGATGAAGGTAGCCTGGGTGCCCTTGCCGGCGCCGGGCGCGCCCAACAGGATCAAACGCATGGTGATATCTCCAAGTTTCGTGAATGTGTGGCGCGAGGGGCATTGCATCGGCGCGCGGCCCGGAGGTCGGCTGCAACAGACAGGCTCCGACCGGTCTGACGGCGGCGCCGGCAGCGGGGCCGGCGCGGCTGCCGGCGGGATAGCTGGCGCGCGACTCATCGTGGGCGGCGCCTGACGGCTCGCACAGTCTTCCGATTATGCCACGGCTTATTTTGCCGTCGACCGAAAAAGGGCCTGCACGCGGGCCAGATCGACCGGCGTATCGACGCCCGGCATGGGCGCGGCGGCCGTCACCATGACCGCGATGCGCTCGCCGTGCCACATCGCGCGCAGCTGTTCGAGCTGCTCGGCCTGCTCGATCGGCGCCTGCGCGAGCGACGGGTAGGTGCGCAGGAAACGCGCGCGGTAGGCATACATCCCGATGTGCCGATAGACCGGAAAAGCCGGCTCCGGCATGGTTTCGACGACCGGCCAGTGCGGCTGGTAGGCGTCGCGCGACCACGGAATCGGCGCGCGCGAGAAATACAGGGCCACGCTGTTCGCGTCGAGCGCCACCTTCACGACGTTCGGGCTGAACACTTCGACCGGATCATGAATCGGATGAGCGGCCGTTGCGATCGCGCAATCGGGGTTCGCCAAAAGGTGCGACGCTACGTCGCGGATTAGCGCCGAGTCGATCAGCGGCTCGTCGCCCTGGACGTTCACGACGATCGTGTCGTCCGGCAGGGCGAGCAGCGTGGCGACCTCGGCGAGACGATCGGTGCCCGACGGGTGATCGGCGCGCGTGAGCAGCGCCTCGAAGCCTTCGGCCCGGGCGGCGTCGAGCACGCTTTGCGCGTCGGAGGCCGCCAGCACGCGGGCCGCGCCCGCCTCGCGCGCGCGTTCGGCGACGCGCACCACCATCGGCTTGCCGCCGAGATCGGCGAGCGGCTTGTTCGGCAGGCGCGTCGAGGCCAGGCGGGCCGGGACGACGGCGATGAAGGGCGGCGGGTTGGTCATCGGAGTTAGTACGAGTAACGGGAAGCGGAACGGCCGGTGCGCTTAGCGGCGCACGCGGCAACGGCATTCGGGCGGCTGAAACGCCGCGCCCGCCACGAGGGCGGGCGCGGGCGG
This sequence comes from Burkholderia gladioli, assembly GCA_009914575.1. Classification (GTDB taxonomy): domain Bacteria; phylum Pseudomonadota; class Gammaproteobacteria; order Burkholderiales; family Burkholderiaceae; genus Burkholderia; species Burkholderia gladioli_B. The sequence goes on along the minus strand of WNEB01000019.1, from coordinate 5,188 downwards.
CGCGGCGGGGCATGGATGCACCCGCTCGCGCGTCAGTTCGCGGGGCCGGCAGGGTCGACGGGCGTGCCCTCGACGGTCTGTCGCGCTTCGTCGACCAGCATCACGGGGATGCCGTCGCGAATCGGATACGCGAGCTTGTCGGCGTGACAGATCAGTTCCTGCGCGGCGCGGTCATGCTGGAGTGGGCCTTTGCAGATAGGGCACACGATGATTTCAAGCAGGCGAGCGTCCACGGAGTTTCTCCACAACGAGAGCGATAAGGCGGGGGTCGAGCGCGGCTTCGACAGGGACAACCCACAGTCGGGCATCGCGCCAGGAAGCGCCCAATTTTACTGCATCCTTCTCGGTGATCAGGATCACATCGGCGTCGTCGTGCGCGAACGGGTTCTCGGCGAACGCGTAATGGTCGGGCAGCGCACGCCTGGCGGGCGCGAGGCCGGCCGCGCGCAGCGTCGCGAAGAAGCGCTCGGGCGCGCCGATGCCGGCCGCGGCCAGCACGCGTTCGCCCGCGAACTGTGCGAGCGGGCGGCGCCGCGACGGCGTGTCGAGATGCCAGGCGTCGCCGGGCGCGAGCTGCAGCGCGAACGTGTTCGGCCAGGGCGGCAGCGCGCGGCTGTACGGATCGTTGACGAGCGTGGCGTCGCGCCGGCGCGACAGCGGCTCGCGCAGCGGGCCGACCGGCAGCAGGAAGCCGTTGCCGCCGAGCCGGTGGTCGAACACCACGAGTTCGACGGTGCGCGCCATCCGGTAATGCTGGAGGCCGTCGTCGCTGATCACCACGTCGACCTCGGGATGCGCCTCGCGCAGCGCGCGGATCGCGGCGATGCGGTCCGGGCACACGCACACCGGCGCCTGGGTGCGGCGCGCGATCAGCAGCGGCTCGTCGCCGGCGCCCGAGGCCGGCGAATCGAACGTGACCGCGGTCGGCTCGCGGATCTCGGCGCCGTAGCCGCGCGACACCACGCCGGGGCGAAAGCCGTTGGCGCGCAACGCGTCGACCAGCGCGATCACGGTGGGCGTCTTGCCGGTGCCGCCCACCGTCACGTTGCCGACCACCACCACCGGCACGCCCGGATCGATGCGGGCCTTCCAGCCGGCCGCGAACGCCGCGCGGCGACCGGCGGCGATCGCGCCGAACACGGCGGCGAACGGCGTCAGCGCCCAGGCGAGCGGCCCGCGCCGCTGCCATTCGCGCGCGAGCGTCGCCTCGATGCGTGCCACCCAGCCGGCGGGGCGGCTCATCGAACGGCGCCGGCGGCGGGCCGGATCGGACGGAAGGCGGACGGATCGGTCAAGGGCGAATCTCCGGAAGCGGCGGCGGGGCAGAGTTGCTGCGACAGGGCGCGCCGGCAGGTTGACGGCCGTTCGGCCGGCCTCAGCGATGGCCCCTCGAAAGGCGGACTCTAGCGCGGCGGCGGCGCTCGCGGCAAGTCGCGCGCACGGGGCGCTGGACGGAATGGCCTGTGGATAACTCTGTGGAGAACTGACCCGGCGATCGGCGCAAACGCCCGTATGGCGGGCTTCCGATCGGCCTGAAGTCACAATATGTCACAAATTAGTTGTTATAAATCAATCGCTTGCGATATTCGAGTGCTGTTTTTAAGGGGTATGTTACGGCCCTGTGAATGCCGTCCCGCAGGTGTGGACACCTCGTGGCGGCCCGCCGCAGGCCGCCGCAGCGCTTGCCGTCGCGGCGCGGCGGGGCTATCGTGTGCCCGCTCCCATTTCTCCCGACGCGATGCCTTCCGATTCCTTTCTGTCCGGCCCCGGCGGCGCTGCTTCCGGCGACGGCGTGATCCCCGTTTCCGCGCTCAATCGCGCGATCGGCTCGATGCTCGAGCGCTCGTTTCCGCTCAGCTGGGTGTCGGGCGAAGTGTCGAATTTCACGCGCGCGGCGAGCGGCCACTGGTACTTCTCGATCAAGGACAAGGGCGCGCAGATGCGCTGCGTGATGTTCCGCGGTCGCGCCCAGCACGCGCCGTTCACGCCGCGCGAGGGCGACCGCATCGAGGTGCGCGCGCTGGTCACGATGTACGAGCCGCGCGGCGAGGTGCAACTGAGCGTCGAGGCGGTGCGGCGCACCGGCCAGGGGCGGCTGTTCGAGGCGTTCCTGAAGCTCAAGGCGCAGCTCGAGAGCGAGGGGCTGTTCGCGCCCGAGCGCAAGCGACCGCTGCCCGCGCATCCGCGCGCGATCGGCATCGTCACGTCGCTGCAGGCCGCGGCGTTGCGCGACGTGCTGAGCACGCTGGCGCGCCGCGCGCCGCACATTCCCGTGATCGTCTACCCGGCGCCGGTGCAGGGCGCGGGCGCCGCAGAAAAGCTCGCCGAGATGGTCGAGACGGCCAATGCGCGCCGCGAGCGCGACCGGACCGACGTGCTGATCGTCTGCCGCGGCGGCGGGTCGATCGAGGATCTCTGGTCGTTCAACGACGAAGCGCTGGCGCGCGCGATCGCCGCCAGCGAACTGCCGGTGATCAGCGGTGTGGGCCACGAAACCGACTTCACGATCGCCGATTTTGCCGCCGACGTGCGCGCGCCCACCCCCACCGGTGCGGCCGAACTCGTCAGCCCGCAGCGCGCGCTGCTGCTGCGCGAGCTGGCCGAGCGCCATGCGGCGCTCGCGCGCCGGCTGGTCAGCCCGGTCGAGCGGCTGGCGCGCCAGCGCACCCATTTGCAGCAATTGTCGGTGCTGCTGGCTTCGGCCGGCGCGCGCCCGGTGCGCGACGCACGCGGCCGTTTCGCGCTCGTCATGCTGCGCTGGCAGCGCACCCGGCCCGATCCGGTCGCGGCCCGCCAGGCGCTGGCGGGGCATGCGCAGCGGCTCGGCACCGCGCTGCGCCACCGCCACGAGCGCGAAGCCTCCCGCGTGGCCGGCCTGGCGGCGCGGCTCGAGGTGCTGAGCCCGCAGCGCACGCTGGAGCGCGGCTACGCGGCGCTGATCGACGCCCAGACGGGCCGCGCGGTGCGCTCGCCGGGCACGCTGAAGCCGCAGCGCCGGCTTGCCGTGCATCTGGCCGAGGGCACCGTCGACGTGACGCTGGCCGACGTCCAGTCGCGCCTCGACGAATCGTTCTGAGCGCGCCGTCGCGGGGGCGGTTCGCCGCGCCGCGCGACGGGATCGAATCGTGCTGCTTTCCCATCGACGCGTGCGCGTTTTCCGAGGCCGGATGATGTCGCGCGCGTGTCGGCAGTTCGTTATGACAGCGGCTCCGACGGCCGGACGGATGGCGGCGCGCCCGAATACCCGCGAGTTTGCGGGGTTATTCGGTCTCGCCTACAATCGGACGCTCGCAGGACCCTGTCCCCCCACACATACTTCAAAGGAATCGCCATGGCTCATACGCTCCCGCCGCTACCGTACGCTGAAGACGCGCTCGCTCCGCACATCTCGATCGAGACGATCCAGTTCCACTACGGCAAGCATCATCAGACCTATGTGACGAACCTGAACAACCTGATCCCGGGCACCGAGTTCGAAAACCTCTCGCTCGAAGAGATCGTGAAGAAGTCGTCGGGCGGTATTTTCAACAACGCCGCGCAAATATGGAATCACACGTTCTTCTGGAACAGCCTGTCGCCGAAGGGCGGCGGTGCGCCGACGGGCGCCCTGGCCGACGCGATCAACGCCAAGTGGGGTTCGTTCGACGCGTTCAAGGAAGCGTTCACGAAGACGGCAGTCGGCACGTTCGGCTCGGGCTGGGCATGGCTGGTGAAGAAGGCCGACGGCTCGCTCGACCTGGTCTCGACCAGCAACGCCGCCACGCCGCTGACGACCGACGCCAAGGCCCTGCTGACGATCGACGTCTGGGAACACGCCTACTACATCGACTACCGCAACGCCCGTCCGAAGTTCGTCGAAGCGTTCTGGAACATCGTGAACTGGGACTTCGCAGCCAAGAACTTCGCGTAAGTCACGACTTCGGTTCCGATCGGCGCGCGGCTTCAGGGCCGCCGCCGCTGAAAAAAGCCCTCGCATGCGCGGGCGACCCGTCCTGAAATAGGTTGACACTTTTTCGCCGAATCGAAGAGGTGGCAAGTGGGACAAGGGATCAAGCGGACGCAGCGCGAACAGCCTGGTTTTTAAACTGTCGGTCGTGGAGCAGGTGGAAAAAGGCGAACTGACCTGCAAAGCCGCCCAACTGCGCTACGGAATCCAGGGGCGCTCGACCGTGCTGGTATGGTTACGCAAGCAAGCACGGCTTACAGGACTGGGCCAATCCATCCGGTCGTGCACGCTCAGGTTCCACCATGCCGAAACAAGACGCCAAACCGCTCACACCGGAGCAGCGCATCAAGCAACTGGAGACCCAACTCCGAGAGGCGCAGGAGAAAGTTGCGCTGTTCGAGGCGGTCATCGATGTGTTGCACAAGGATTACGGGATCGCTGTCAAAAAGCCTTCGGGCAGGTCATCGCGCAAAAGCGAATCGAAAAGCTGAGCGTCGAGCGAGCCTGCCGTTACATGGGCATCAGCCGGCAAGCGTATTACAAGCGCTGCCAAGCCGAAGTGCGTCGCGGCGCGCAAGCCGAGGTCGTAACCACATTGGTCCGAGACGTCCGGTTGCGCCAGCCTCGGCTAGGCACCCGCAAACTTCATCATCTACTCGCGCCTGTTCTGGGCGAGTGTGGAATCAGCTGGGCCGAGGCCGGCTGTTCGATGTCCTGCGCGCTGCGCGGCTGCTGGTCGTGCCGCCTCGGGCTTATCACAAGACCGCCCACAGCCATCACCGCTTCCGGCGTCACCCGAATTTGCTGAAAGCCGGGCCAGAGCAAGTCGTGCCCCAAGCGCCCGAGCAGGTTTGGGTCGCCGATATCACCTATCTGCCCACGGCTGGTCCATTCGTGTATCTGAGCTTGGTCACGGATGCGTTTTCACGCAAGATCGTCGGCTATCACGTCCATGACAGCTTGCAGGCCGAACAGGTCGGCCAGGCGCTCCAGATGGCCCTGCGCACGCGTCGCAGTCGCGCCTCGCTTATCCACCATTCCGATCGCGGAGCTAAAGTCAAATCTGGTGTACAGGGTGTCGGCATGGCGTTGTTGCATAAATCGAGTGTGAGGATGCAATAGCATCGACGGGCATAATTTCAGGCGATACGAACGGATTGCGGACGAGCGAGGTCCGCCATACGGTTGATGACGCCGACGCGAACGGAGACCTCGGTCGCCTGCGAGTCGATGTGACGCGCC
>WNEB01000189.1 GCA_009914575.1 Burkholderia gladioli | reverse complement strand
GGCGCGTCACATCGACTCGCAGGCGACCGAGGTCTCCGTTCGCGTCGGCGTCATCAACCGTATGGCGGACCTCGCTCGTCCGCAATCCGTTCGTATCGCCTGAAATTATGCCCGTCGATGCTATTGCATCCTCACACTCGATTTATGCAACAACGCCTGCGCGATGCGGCGTGCTCCGGCCTCGTCGGGCGGCGCGATCTCGTAGACGTTCATGCGGTTCAGGATCGGCTCGGGAATCGACGCGGCGTCGTTCGCGGTGGCGATCCAGATCACGTTGCCGGCATCGATCGGCACTTCGGCGAACTCGTCGACGAAGCTGCTCGCGGTGTCGTGTTCGAGCAGCGCGTAAAGCGCGCCGAGCGGGTCGTATTGCGCATCGTTGCCGGCCTTGTCGATTTCGTCGATGGCGATCACCGGGTTCGAGTAGCTGCCGTTCACGAGCGCGTCGAACACCTTGCCCGGCTTGGCGTTCTTCCATTGCGACGACGCGCCCGACAGCACCCAGCCCGCCGTCAGCGAACTCATCGGCACGTAGTGATAGGCGGTGCCGAGCATCTGCGCGAGCGCCTTGGCGAAGTGGGTCTTGCCGATGCCGGGCGCGCCGAGCAGCAGGATCGGCATCAGTTCGAGCCGGTCCTCGGTTTCGAGGCACAGCGCGACCTGCTTGCGCACGTCGTCGAGCGGGCCGGAGAAATTCGGCAGCGCCTCGGCCAGCGCGTCGAACGCGGGCATGCGCGTCGGCCTCACGCAGAAGCGCAGGTTGCCCGTCTTCAGCATCTTCTCGTAGGTGGCGCGCAGGGCCTCGCTCGCGCCGTCGTTCAGATCGTTCAGCGCCGTCTCGATCCGCTCGAGATCGTAGACCCGGCTGAACGACGCCACTGCCAATTCCTGTTTCACCATCGCCGTCGACATTGCACACCTCCGCTTGCCACGCCCGGTTGCTCCGGGCACGCCACCGCTGCCGCCGTTGCTGCCCGGCGCGCGGCATCAGACCCCTCGCAGCCAGTGTTGAGCAGACAAAAGCGCGGCGCAAGCCAGCACTCGACGGCGTCTGCTGCCAATCCGGCAGGCGCTGCACGGTGCGACAAGCGCGCGTATCATCGACGATTCACCGCGTCGCGCGCCGGCCATCCGCCGCCGCGCCGCCGGCTTCACGAGGAATTGCCGATGACCGAGCTTTCGCCGCTGACCGCCCCCGTCGCCGGCGCACCGCCGTCGATCGCGTGGGAAATCCGCGTGCAGCACGACGGCCAGACGGTCGACACGTTCCAGCGCACCACCACGGTCGGCCAGTCGCGCACCGACACCCACACCTATCCCGTCACGCTGCCGGCCAACTGCACCGGCAAGGACGCGTCGATCGTCGCGAAGGTGCGCCCCGAGCGCACGCGCACCGTGACGGTCGCACCGCTCTACGTGGACGGCGACACCGTCACGCTGCAGCTCGACGCGCAGGAAACGCTCGACGACGGCGACGGCTGCACGCTCGCGCCGCGTCAGATCTCGGCCAGTCACCCCGGCCTCGCCGTCCATGCCGGCACCTGGACCGACTGGGCCCCGGCGGACAAGAACGCGCGCCTGCTTTACCAGTTGCGCGCGCACGTCGTGCAACAGGACTGACTCATGCACGCCGCTTCCCAGGGCCTGCCGTTCGCCGCACCGCAATCGGCCCCGAACGAGATCACCGCGGTCAGCTGGAACCTGCACAAGGGGCGCTCGGCGCTCGGCTTCACCGCGTGGAACGCGATGCGCCGCTGGGTCGAATCGACCCATGCCGACGTCTATTTCCTGCAGGAGGCGATGGCGCGCCGCATGCCGCGCCCGGTGCTGGCGGCCGGCTTCGGCGCGCCGATGGACGATCCCGACGACGACGTCTGGCATTGCCAGGCCACCGAAATCGCGCGCTCGCTCGACTGGCAGATCGCGCTCGGCCCGAACGTGTTCAAGCCGTCGTGGCGGCACGGCAACGCGATCCTCTCGCCGCATCCGCTCGATCTCGGCGGCCGCTGGGACATCTCGGCGCACCGCTTCGAGCGGCGCGGCCTGCTGGTCGCGCGCGCCACGCTGGCCGGCGCGGCGCCGATCACGCTGCTGTGCGCGCACCTGGCGCTCACGCGCGCCGCGCGGCTACGCCAGATGACCTGGATCGCGCACTGGATCGAACGCCACGCGCAGGACGGCCCGCTGATGCTGGCGGGCGACTTCAACGACTGGCGCAACGATTCGGTGCCGCTGTTCGGCGAGATCGGCCTGTCGGAAGTGGCCACGCTGCTCGGCGAATCGGGCCGCACGTTTCCTGCGTTCTCGCCCGCGCTCGCGCTCGACAAGATGTTCGTGCGCGGCTTCACGCCGCTCGAATGGCGCGCGCCCACCGATGACACCGCCTGGCTGTCCGATCACCTGCCCTACGTCGCGCGCTTGCGCGTGGATTGAGCCGGCGGCGCTGCATTGCCCGAACTGGCGCGATCGCGACGTTTTTCGTTGCATTTCCGCGCCGGCGCCGGGGGCAAGCGCGTTGCTCGCTCAAGCAGGGTAAAATAGGGGGTTCTCCAAACGTCTATTAACGGGTAGGCCTGCGCTTTCGAGAGCGACATGCCGGCCATCGGTCGGTCTGCGGATCGGGCCGGTGCCCTAGTTTTCCGTCTCGTATCCGTATTCCATGAGCAAATTCGATACCGCTACCGTCCTGTCCGTCCACCACTGGACCGATACGCTGTTCAGCTTCACCTGCACCCGCGATCAAGCCCTGCGCTTCAATAACGGCGAATTCACGATGGTCGGCCTCGAGGTCGACGGCAAGCCGCTAGCGCGCGCCTACAGCATCGTCAGCCCGAACTACGAAGAGCATATCGAGTTCTTAAGCATCAAGGTGCAGGACGGCCCGCTGACCTCCCGCCTGCAGCACCTGAAGGTGGGCGACCCGGTCCTGATCGGCAAGAAGCCCACCGGCACGCTGGTCGCCGACAACCTGCTGCCCGGCAAGACGCTGTGGATGCTGTCCACCGGCACGGGCCTGGCGCCGTTCATGTCGATCATCCGCGATCCGGATATCTACGACCGCTTCGACAAGATCGTCCTGACGCACACCTGCCGCCTGAAGGGCGAGCTGGCGTACATGGATTTCATCAAGCACGATCTGCCGGGCCACGAATACCTCGGCGACATCATTAAGGACAAGCTCGTCTACTACCCGACCGTCACGCGCGAAGCGTTCGACAACGAGGGCCGCATCACCGACCTGATCGCCACCGGCAAGCTGTTCAGCGATCTCGGCGTGCCGGCGTTCTCGCCCGAGAACGACCGCGTGATGCTGTGCGGCAGCACCCCGATGCTGAAGGACACCACCGAGCTGCTGAAGCAGGCCGGCCTCGTCGAAGGCAAGAACAGCGCGCCGGGCCACTACGTGATCGAACGCGCCTTTGTGGACTGATCGCCGCTGCGTCTGTTTGTCAAATAAAAAACCGGAGCCAGGCTCCGGTTTTTTATTTCCCGGACATATCCCCGGGTTACAGTTCCGGCCCCCGCGTTACAAAGCCTTGCTGTTTCTGCGTCGTCAACGCTACGAAACGTTTTTTTCCGGCGCGAAATCACATGTCGGATTTTTCCGACACTGCGGCGGCTCCGGTTTTTCTAGACACAGATTTGGGGTAAACCGCATCATCCAAACTGGAGTCTGAGATGTTGAAGAAGACGGTAGACCTGCAGGCAGTTGCGCTGACGGCAACGGAGGGCGCGCGTAGCGCGACCGTAGACGCCGCCAGCGCCGCCGAATTCAAACGTTGGTCCCTTGGGCGCAAACGCGCTGTCGTCCTGCGCTTACTACGCGGCGAATCCGTTGATGCCGTTTCTCGCGAAGTCGGCGTCACGATTGCCGAACTCGAACAATGGCGTGAACTCGCCTTGGCAGGCAT
>WNEB01000188.1 GCA_009914575.1 Burkholderia gladioli | reverse complement strand
TATCCATATTGTTACGTTCCCCCGGTTGATCAGGCCTTCATTATAGGCCGCCCAATTCCTGACACGGTAGCGTGCCTTCGGCTCACCTTTCTTGTGTATGTCCTTGCGCATTTTCTTGTCAAAAATTAGGCAGTTACTCTGGAATCTGACTTGATAGGAGGCTGGCCCCGCGACCGTTGCGCGTAAACGTCAACGGATCTCGCTCGATTTATGCAACAACGCCGCCCCGGCGGCCCTTTTCACCCACTCAAATTTCAAGAGAGCCAAAATTCTAGCGCAAGCGCGCGGCGCCCGCGAGGGTTGCGGGGCCGGGCCGCACTTGGCCGCCCGACCGGTTCCTTTTCGTCATCCAGCTATGGTGTAATGCCGCCATGAATACCGGCAACCAGTTCCAGACCGTGGCGCTCGTGGGGCGCAGCAACACCTCCGGCATCGCCGAACCGCTCGCCGCGCTGGCCGCCGCCATCGCGAAGCGGGGGCTCGAGGTCGTCTTCGAGGCCGCCACCGCGCAAGAATACGGCATCAAGGGCCATCCGGCGCTGACACCGACCGAAATCGGTGCGCGCGCCGACGTGGCGATCGTGCTCGGCGGCGACGGCACCATGCTCGGCATCGGCCGCCAGCTGGCGCCTTACAAGACGCCGCTGATCGGCATCAACCACGGTCGGCTCGGTTTCATCACCGACATCTCCGCCTCGGAAATGCTCGACGCGGTGCCGCTGATGCTGTCGGGCAGCTTCGAGCGCGAGAAGCGCACGCTGCTCGAGGCGCGCATCGTCCGCAACGGCGAGCCGATCTATCACGCGCTGGCCTTCAACGACGTGGTGGTGAACCGCAGCGGCTTCTCCGGGATGGCCGAGCTGCGCGTGTCGGTGGACGGTCGCTTCATGTACAACCAGCGCTCCGACGGGCTGATCGTCGCCACGCCCACCGGCTCCACCGCCTACGCGCTGTCGTCGGCCGGCCCGATCCTGCATCCGCATCTGCAGGGCATCGTGCTGGTGCCGATCGCCCCGCACGCGCTGTCGAACCGACCGATCGTGCTGCCCGACGACGTCAAGGTCGGAATCCAGATCATCGGCGGGCGCGACGTCAACGTGAACTTCGACATGCAGTCGTTCACCGCGCTGCAATTGAACGACACCATCGAGGTGCGGCGCTCGCGCCACACGGTGCCGTTCCTGCATCCCGTCGGCTACAGCTACTACACGACGCTGCGCAAGAAGCTGCACTGGAACGAGCATCCGTCGCACGACGACGACCCGGAATCCTGACGCGACCGCGCCACTCACCATGCTCCGCCATCTCTCGATCCGCGACTTCGTCATCGTCGCCGCGCTCGATCTCGAATTCGACACCGGCTTCAGCGTGTTCTCCGGCGAAACCGGCGCCGGCAAGTCGATCCTGATCGATGCGCTCGCCCTCGCGCTCGGCAAGCGCGCCGACGCCAGCGTCGTGCGCGCCGGCTGCCAGCGCGCCGACATCACCGCCGAATTCACGCCACACGACCGCGTCGCGCAATGGCTCGACGTGCACGCGTTCGACGCCGACGACGTGGTCATGCTGCGCCGCGTCATCGACGCCAACGACCGGTCGCGCGCGTTCATCAACGGCACCAGCGCCACGCTCTCGCAACTGCGCGAGCTGGGCGAGATGCTGGTGGACGTGCACGGCCAGCACGCGCACCAGCTGCTTATGCGGCCCGACGCCCAGCGCGAGATGTTCGACACGCACGCCGGCCTGACGACCGACGCGGCCGCGGTGCGGTCGCGCGTGGCTGGCGCGCCTGGCGCGACGCGCTCCATCAGATCGAGGTCGCGCAAACCCACGAACGCGAACTGCAACTCGAACGCGAAAAGCTGGCCTGGCAGCTGGCCGAACTCGACAAGCTCGCGCCGCAGCCGGGCGAATGGGACGAGGTCAACAACGAGCACGACCGCCTCACGCATGCGGCGAACCTCAGCGAAGGCGTGCAGGGTGCGCTGCTGGCGATCTCCGAATCGGACGAATCGATGCTCGCGCATCTGGGCGCGATCCTCTCGAAAGTGCGCCATCTGGCCTCGCTCGACCCGACGCTCAACGACGTGCTGGGCTCGCTCGATCCGACCGAAATCCAGCTGCGCGAGGCGTCGTATTCGTTGTCGCACTATGCGCAGCGCCTCGAACTCGATCCGGGCCGGCTCGCGCAGGTCGAGATGCGGCTCGATGCGCTGCATTCGACCGCGCGCCGCTTCCGGCTGCCGCCCGAAACGCTGCACGACGAACACATGGCGCGCCGCGAGCAATTGGCCGCGCTCGACGCGGCGGTCGACCTGAGCAACCTGCAGGTCGCGGTCGATCGCGCTCGCGACGCCTATCTGGACGACGCGCGCACGCTGTCGGCGGCACGCGCCGATGCGACCGCCGCGCTCGGCGGCGCGGTCACGACCGCGATGCAGGAACTGTCGATGGCAGGCGGCAGCTTCGACGTGACGCTGGTGCCGCTCGCCGAAGGCGGCGCGCACGGCCTCGAACAGATCGAATTCCGCGTGGCCGGCCATCCGGGCGTGCCGCTGCGCCCGCTGGCGAAGGTCGCCTCGGGAGGCGAACTGGCGCGCATCAGCCTCGCGCTCGCGGTGATCGCCAGCGCGGCGAGCCTCACGCCCACGCTGATCTTCGACGAAGTGGATACCGGCATTGGCGGCGGCGTGGCCGAGGTGGTCGGGCGGCTGCTGCACCAACTGGGCCGCGACCGCCAGGTGCTGTGCGTCACCCACCTGCCGCAGGTGGCCGCGCGCGGCGATCATCATTTCCAGGTTGCCAAGGGCCAGGACAACACGGGCGGCACCGTTTCCACGGTCACGCCGCTCGACCGCGCGAGCCGCGTCGAAGAAGTCGCGCGCATGCTCGGCGGCCTCGAAATCACGGCCACCACGCGCAAGCACGCCAGGGAGATGCTGGCCGCCTGACGCCGGGGCGGCCGCGGGCCGGCGCTATGTCGCCAGCACCGCGGCCGGTTCGACGTCGTGCAGGGCCGCCACCGCGAGCCAGTGGCAGTAGCCCGCCAGCGTGCCGCGGTCGATCGTGGCCGGATCGATGCCGTCGTAATCGCCCGCGCGGAATGCGTGCTTCGAGAAATAGGGCTCTCTTGAAAAATGAGTGGATTACGCGACATGCGGGTTGATCTTCGAGAAGTCGAGCTTGCCGGCGATCAGAAACAGCACGGTCCGCATGGTCGTGAGGTTGGTGTCCGCGTGCCTTTCGCTTGGCGGCCTGGAAGAGTCCGTTGATGGCTTCCAGGAAGCCGTTGGTCTGACGCGTCTGCGTCCAGGCCACGATGCCGGCGAAGTGCTTGCGAATCATGCGCACGACGTCCTTCATCGGCTCGACCTTCGAGCGCATGACGTTGGTGCACCACTGCTCGAGCATCTCGCTGACGACATTGATCTGCTTGCGATCCAGAATCTCCCGGAGCGGCTCGCGATAGAGCCAGGCGCGGGCAGTTCGCTTGGTCGTCACGTTCGCGATCAATCCATCGAGGTCGGCGCGCTGCGCGGGGCTCCGTCGATCGCGATCCTTCAGCAGCGGCCAGCGAGCCCCTTGAGCTCCGGATCGGTTCGCTGCTCGATTCGTCGCATCTCATCCACGGCTTTCGATGCATGAGAGACGACGTGGAACTTGGCGAACGTAATGCGAGCGTTCGGCAGGTGTGTCTCGACGCCCTTGATGAGCGCCGGCGACATGTCGATGCTGACCGAGGTGATCTGCTCGGGCTCGCCACCGTGTTCGCGCAGGCACTCGACAAAGGCATCTATCGTGGCGGCATCCTTGCCTTCGGCCACGAACACGACTTTGCGTTCGAGCGCATCAGCCACGAGTGTCAGATAGTTGTGTCCTCGCTTGTAGGACGTTTCGTCGACGGCAACATTCGTCATGTCGGACAGGTCGATTTCAGCGAGCGCCAGT
>WNEB01000187.1 GCA_009914575.1 Burkholderia gladioli | reverse complement strand
GCCTTCACGACCAAGCTTCAATTGCTCGTCGAACCGCTGCGCCAGACGTTGACCTACGACCAAGGCCGCGAGATGGCGCGACATGCCGAACTGACAGCCGCGACCAACGTTCGCGTCTACTTCTGCGACCCGCACAGCCCTTGGCAGCGCGGCACGTGTGAGAACACCAACGGCCTGCTGCGCCAGTACTTGCCCAAGGGCACGGATCTGTCCATCTACTCTCAAGACGACCTCGATGCGATTGCCGACTTACTCAACACTCGACCACGCGCCGGACTGAGCTGGCACACCCCTTTGCAAATCCTGGCTCAGTTCTGGCTAACCCCGCCGACCGAGTTCCAGCCGATTAACCAGCGGCGTGTTGTACTTCACTCTTGAAACCGCCCTGCCTTAGAACGGCAGCTTGAAGCCCGGCGGCAGCGGCAGGCCCGAGGTCATGCCGCTCATCTTTTCCTGCGAGGTGGCTTCGGCCTTGCGCACGGCATCGTTGAACGCCGCGGCCACGAGATCCTCGAGCATGTCCTTGTCGTCCGCGAGCAGGCTCGGGTCGATCGCCACGCGGCGCACTTCGTTCTTGCAGGTCATCGTGACCTTGACGAGCCCGGCGCCCGACTGGCCTTCGACTTCGATGAGGGCGAGCTGCTCCTGCATCTTCTTCATGTTTTCCTGCATTTGCTGAGCTTGCTTCATCAGCCCGGCGAGTTGGCCTTTCATCATGGACGTGCTCCTTGGTGTTCGTGTGAGACCGGCGCGATCTTAGCGCCGGTTCCGGGATTAGGGAATGGGACGGGTGCGGGCCGCGCTCAGTGCAGCGTCGGCGCGCGGCCGACCGAACCGGCGTGATCGGCCGCCACGGGGCGGACCGAGCCCTCGACGATCCGTGCACCGAAATCGCGAATCAGTTGCTGGACGAACGGATCGGCGCCGATGTTCTGCTCCGCGTCGCGCTGGCGCGCCGCGCGCTCGCGGGCGTCGAGTGCAGCCGCCGTGCGCCGCGCCGGGCCGACTTCGACCGCGACCTCGACCGGCTTGCCGAGCGCTTCGGCCAGCGCGGCCTTGAGCTTCGCGACCTGCGCGGCGTCGGCGTATTGCGGCACCGGCACCGACAGCTTCAACGCCCCGCCGTCGAGCGCGGTCAATTCGCTGTTGAAGGCGAGCTGGTAGGCGACGCCCTTGAGCGGCAGGCTGGCGGCCAACTGCGGCCATTCGCCGTCGTAGCCGATCGCGTCGAGCGAGACTGCGGGGGGCAGCGGGCGGGTATCGACCGGTGCAGCGACCGGCTGCGATGGCGCGACGCGCACGTCATCGGGGCCGCTGTCGAATACGGGGGAATAGCCGTCGTCCGGCGGCGGGCCGTAATGCTCGTCGGCCGACATCGACATCGGCATGTAATCGTCGGGCGGCATGTCGTCCCACGGCGGCGGCGCGGACGGATCGGCCGACGCGACGTGAACCGGCGGTTCGGCACGCGGGCGCGGTGTCGGCACGTTCACGCGCGGCGCAGCGGGCTTCGGCGCGGGAGCCGCGGCTTTCGGTGGGGCCGCGGTCGCGCGATCGCGATCCGACGACACGCGCATGCCACGGCTGCGCAGCACGTCGAGCGCCGCGGCCGCCCCACCTGCACGAGCGGACGCGGGGCGCGCGGTCGGCTCGCTGGCGGCTGAAGGTTCGGGTTCGGCGGCTGAGGGCTCGGGCGCGGCGGCGAGTGCGTGTGCCGGTTGCGGCGGCTCGGCGACAGGCTCCGGCGCGCTCGGCACGGCCACCGACGTCGCGGCGACCGGCGCGGGATCGGCTTGCTGCGGCTCGACGGCGGCAGGCGATGCTGGCTCAGCCGCAGCGGGCGCTTCACTGTCGGGAACGGCGGCAATCGGTTCGGCGGCGACATCGGCTTCGTCGAGCCATGGCGCGAGTTCGGGTTTCGACGCAGCCACGCCGGGGGAGACAACCGGCTCGACAGCCGGCGCTGCCGGTTTGGCCGGCTCGGCCGCGACAGGGTCGACCACGACCGCATCATGCGAAGCGGCAACCGGCAACGCGGACGCCGCCACCACCGGCTTCGCAGCCTCGACCGGTGCAACGACGGGCTTCGCCAAGGCTGCCGGCGTCGCGCGGGCGACCGGCGCGGCGCTCGCCGCAGCCGCAACCGCGGGTGCTGCCGCGCGGCTCGCACCCGCCTTGGCGGGCGTCGCACCCGGCACGGCCCCGCCACCGCCCGGACCGGACGGCGCGAACGCCAGCATGCGCAGCAGCGTCATCGTGAAGCCGGCGTATTCGTCGGGCGCAAGCCCCATTTCGCACCGGCCCACCGTGGCGATCTGGTAATAGAGTTGAACCTGCTCGGGGCTCAGCAACTCGGCGAAGCGGCGCAGATCCGACGCCTCCGGCCATTCGTCGAGCACCGAGGCCGGCGCGAACTGTGCCCAGGCAATCCGGTGCAACAGGCCGGCCAGATCCTGCAGCGCCGTGGAGAACGACAGGCTGCGCAGCGCCATTTCATCGGCGATCGCGAGGATTTCCGGGCCGTCGACCGCGGCGATCGCGTCGAGCAGGCGCACCATGTAGGTCTGATCGAGCGCGCCGAGCATGCCGGACACGGCTGCCTCGGTCACTTCGTTGGCCGAATAGGCGATCGCCTGATCGGTCAGCGACAGCGCGTCGCGCATGCTGCCCTGCGCGGCTTTCGCGAGCAACCGCAGCGCCTGCCGCTCGAATGCGACGTGCTCCTCGCCGAGAATCCGCTCCAGATGCGTGACGATATGCCCTGCCGGCATCTGCTTCAGATTGAACTGAAGGCAGCGCGACAGCACGGTCACGGGGATCTTCTGCGGATCGGTGGTGGCGAGGATGAACTTGACGTGCGACGGCGGCTCTTCGAGCGTCTTGAGCATCGCGTTGAACGCGTGGTTCGTCAGCATGTGCACTTCGTCGATTATGTAGACCTTGAAGCGCGCATCGACGGGCGCGTACACCGCGCGCTCGAGCAGCGCGGCCATTTCATCGACGCCGCGATTGCTGGCCGCATCCATTTCCACGTAATCGACGAAACGTCCTTCGTCGATCTCGCGGCAGGCCCGGCAGACGCCGCACGGTTGCGAAGTCACGCCGGTCTCGCAATTGAGCGCCTTGGCGAAGATCCGGGACAGCGTCGTCTTGCCGACGCCGCGGGTGCCGGTAAACAAATAGGCGTGATGCAGACGCCCGCCGTCGAGCGCGTGCGTAAGCGCCCTGACGACGTGCTCCTGGCCGACGAGCGAAGCGAAATCCTTCGGACGCCACTTGCGGGCGAGAACTTGATAGGTCATCGCGAAATTGTATCAGCAACATATCGCGCCGCCGACAGCCAAGCGACCGATGCGAACGAGATTCGCATGCGTCGCACATGCACGGCGACGCGCCAGGCAAGCACGCAAAACGGCATGACATTGCACAGCAGGCGATGCGGGCAAAACAGGGAAATTGAGACGCCGCGAGCGCGACAGACAACTGCAAGAGAACAACTAGGGGAAGGGTGACGAGCCTGACCCTCAGCACTGGCGGAAAACAGTTGTGGCTGCTTCGTTCCCGACCTGACCAGGTTCACCGGCCCACCATGCCAGGAGGCCCGTCACGGCGTATTCTAGCACCGCTTCGATTCGAACGCGACCGATTTATCGTCCGCATTGCACTTCGCACGATGCGAGGCGTCGCATTGACGCCGCCGTGCGCAATATATAGGCAGGCGGTGTCCCATTCGTAGTTGAAGGTTGGGACGGCGTGGTTTCATAGATTAGGCAGACTTCCGATCATGGTCAACGCGTTTTTCGAGTGATCGATGCAGGGCGACGGGGAGTGTCTAGATTTTTGTGTGTGAGGTCGGTTGGGGTCTCCGCTTAAGCGGAGACCCGAGTGAAACGCTCTTCGTACAGGATAGCAAATTGATTCATCGCCATCTTCCAGTTGCTGGCCGCCCGGCTCCAGTC
>WNEB01000186.1 GCA_009914575.1 Burkholderia gladioli | reverse complement strand
CGGTGACAACGGTTCTACGCTGAAGGCCACGACGGTGCTGGCGATGCTCCACTGGCTCGGCGTGAAGCCCTCGTACTCGCGACCGCGCGTGAGTGACGACAACGCGTTCGTTGAATCGCTGTTCCGCACAGCCAAGTACCGGCCCGAGTTCCCGGCACACGGCTTTGCCGATCTGGACGCCGCGCGGCAATGGTCGATGCGCTTCGTGCACGGGTACAACAACGAACATCGGCACAGCGGCATCCGTTACGTCACGCCGGCGCAGCGACATGCTGGCGAGGATGTCGCGATTCTGGCCGCACGGCATGAAGTGTATCTGGCGGCCCGCGAACGCCATCCGGCCCGCTGGTCGGGCCAGACACGCAATTGGACGCCGCTCGGCACCGTCGCGCTCAACCCGGAGCGCGACGCAATCGTCCACGAGGCCGAAATCAGGGTTCGTAAGCAGGCTGAAGTTGCATGACAGAGGCGACAACTACCTTGACGCGCACCGCGGGCTCGCCCCCGGCCCGCGCGCCTGCCCTCTCGCACTCCCCATTCCATCATGACTCTACGCAACGTCTTCTCCAAGTTTCCGCGCGACTTCGTCGCCGGTACCGTCGTGTTTCTCGTCGCGCTGCCGCTGTGCCTCGGCATTGCCAACGCATCGGGCGTCGAACCGTTTGCGGGCCTGATCTCCGGCATCGTCGGCGGCCTGGTGGTGATCGTCATCGACGGCATCGCCCAGCTCGGCAGTTTTCCGGCCTTCCTGCTCGCCGTGGTGCTGTCGGGCCTGCTGCAGCTCGGCCTCGGCATGCTGCGCGCGGGCCAGATGGCCGCCTATCGCCTATGTGCCCTCGCCGGTCATCAAGGGCATGCTGGCCGCGATCGGCCTGCTGCTGATCGTCAAGCAGGTACCGTTCGCGCTCGGCCTGCACGGCGATACGACCGCGTTCAGCGCCCACGCAATCGGCGCGGCCGTCATCGCAGCGGCCTCGCTGGCGCTGCTGATCGCGTGGGATCTGCCCGCGCTGCGCCGCTTCGCGCTGGTGCGCAACGTGCCGGCGCCGCTCGTGGTGGTGGCCATCGGCATCGTCGCGACGCTCGCGCTGACCACGCTGCTGCCGGGCGTTGCCCCGCCCGCCGAACATCGCGTCGCACTGCCGGCGCTCGATTCGCTGGCCTCGCTCGGCGGCGCCCTGCAAGCCGTGGAGTTCGGCCCGCACTTCGCGCAGCTGTGGAACCCGGACGTCTGGCGCATGGCGATCACGCTCGCGATCGTCGCCAGCCTCGAAACGCTGCTGTCGCTCGAAGCGGTCGAACAGATCGATCCGAAACGCCGCCCGCCGCTGCCGAACCGCGAACTGAAGGCGCAAGGCGTGGGCAACCTGGCGGCCGGCGCGTTCACCGAGCTGATCAACCTGATCCCACTCGCCACGCTCGCCGCGATCCTGATCCACACCGGCTTCAAGCTCGCCAAGCCGAAGCTGTTCCACGCCGTCGCGAAACAGGGGCCGGCCGCGTTCATCCCGTTCGTCGCGACCATCGCTGGCGTGCTGGCGGCGGACCTGCTGTTCGGCATCGCGCTCGGCATCGTGATCAGCGTGCTGACCGTGGCATTGGCGAACCTGCGCAGCCCCGCCACGCTCGCGCAGCACGACGATCACTACCTGCTGACGTTCCGCAAGGACGTGTCGTTTCTCGGCAAGGTACAGGTAAAGCGTTACTTGCGGCAGATTCCGGACCGCGCGATCGTGATCGTCGACGCCACGCGCGCCGACACGATCGACCACGACGTACGCGAGTTGATAGACGCGTTCATCGCCGATGCGCCGGCGCGCGAGATCCTGGTCGACTACCGGCAGCCGCTGCGCGCGAACGCGAATCGCTGGTCGTTCTCGATGCTGCGCAATCCGGGCAGCACCTGAGCGCCAGGCAAGGCGACGGCGTCCGCCTGCTGCCCCAAAACGAAACGCCCCGCGAGCCGTCAGGTCTCGCGGGGCGTTTTCATGCGTCGTTCGGGATCGGGGCCACCGCGCAGGCGGCCCCGACCGACATCACGAACGCTGCGGATTGAGCTTGTCGACGTCCGAGTGCAGCTTGTTCAGCGCCGACAGATAGGCCTTGGCCGAAGCCGCGACGATATCCGGATCGGTGCCGACGCCGTTGACGATCCGGCCGCTCTTCGACAGCCGCACCGTCACTTCGCCCTGCGCCTGCGTGCCGGTGGTGATCGCGTTGACCGAGTACAACAGCAATTCGGAGCCGCTGCCGACTTCGCTTTCGATCGCGTTGAGCACCGCATCCACCGGCCCGTTGCCGCGCGCCTCGCCCTTCACCTCGCTGCCGTCCACCGCGAACACCACCTTCGCTTCCGGCTGCTCGCCCGTTTCCGAGCGCTGCGACAGCGAGACGAACTTGTAGTGCTCGCGCTCGACCACGGCCGCTTCCTCGGAGACGATCGCGATTATGTCCTCGTCGAAAATCTCCGACTTGCGATCGGTCAGATCCTTGAAGCGCATGAACGCGGCGTTCAGTTCGGTTTCGCTGTCGAGCGAGACGCCCAGTTCCTGAAGGCGCTGCTTGAACGCGTTGCGGCCCGAGAGCTTGCCGAGCACGATCTTGTTCGCGGTCCAGCCCAAGTCTTCCGCGCGCATGATTTCGTAGGTGTCGCGCGCCTTCAGCACGCCGTCCTGGTGAATGCCCGAGGCGTGCGCGAACGCGTTGGCGCCCACCACGGCCTTGTTCGGCTGCACGACGAAGCCGGTGATCTGCGAGACGAGCTTCGACGCCGGCACGATCTGCGTGGTGTCGAGGCCAACGTCGAGGCCGAAGTAATCCTTGCGCGTCTTGACGGCCATCACGATTTCCTCGAGCGAGGTATTGCCCGCGCGCTCGCCGAGACCGTTGATCGTGCATTCCACCTGACGCGCGCCGCCGATCTGCACGCCGGCCAGCGAGTTCGCCACGGCCATGCCGAGGTCGTTGTGGCAGTGCACCGAGAACACGGCCTTGTCCGAATTCGGAATGCGCTCGCGCAGCGTCTTGACTAGGTTGCCGTACAGCTCCGGCACGCCGTAGCCGACCGTGTCGGCGATGTTGATGGTGGTCGCGCCTTCGGCGATCACGGCTTCCAGCACGCGGCAGAGGAAATCCATGTCGGAGCGGCTGCCGTCTTCGGGCGAGAACTCGACGTTGTCGGTGAACTTGCGCGCGAATCGCACGGCCATGCGCGCCTGCTCGAACACCTGATCCGGCGTCATCCGCAGCTTCTTCTCCATGTGCAGCGGCGAGGTGGCGATGAAGGTGTGGATCCGGAAGCTGTTGGCCGGCTTCAGTGCATCGGCGGCCCGCTGGATATCCTTGTCGTTGGCGCGTGCCAGCGAGCAGATCGTGCTGTCCTTGATCATGCTGGCGATCGTGTGGATCGCGTCGAAATCGCCGTTCGAGCTGGCCGCGAAGCCGGCTTCGATCACGTCGACCTTCATCCGTTCGAGCTGCTTGGCGATACGGATCTTTTCTTCCTTCGTCATCGACGCGCCGGGCGATTGTTCGCCGTCACGCAAGGTCGTGTCGAAAATGATCAGCTTGTCTGTCATGGGGAGGCTCCAGGGGGATCTTGTAGGGGAAACAAAAACGATGGAGTTCGCGCCACCGCTGGCGACGCTCTACAAAAGACGAGGCTTGACGGAGGGCGAAACCGGTCAGCGCGGCAGGCGCGCTAGCGCTAGTGCGCGTAGGGGCGCACCGGCTTGAAGGAGGGAGAGGCCCCTCGCCGGGGGGGGGGGGTGTCCCATTCGTAGTTGAAGGTTGGAACGGCGGGGTTTCATAGATTAGGCAGACTTCCGATCATGGTCAACGCGTTTTTCGAGTGATCGATGCAGGGCGACGGCGAGGATCCAGAGGTCGTTGGCACCACCGAGCTTGCGGAAGCGCTTCTCCGCTTCCAGGAAACCGGTGGCCGCCCAGCGCATCGCCATGTC
>WNEB01000185.1 GCA_009914575.1 Burkholderia gladioli | reverse complement strand
GTCCAGGAAACGCTGACGCCTGGTCACGCGCTTCTTGCCCGCGCTTTCTGCTTCCGCAAAGCTCATCTGCCGTTTCATCGTCGTGGCTTCGTTCCGTGAACTGTCTTCTACAACGTCCTCGGCTACGCCAGAGATGACCGCCGAGTCGAATAAATCAGCGTTTCCGTAGGACGATTGAAGCCATGGCTAACGTTGTTGAAAACCTCGCCAAGCTTGAACGCCGTGTGACGATCTCCCTGCCGAAGGAAGTCGTGCAGAAGGAGATCGACGCCCGTATTCAGAAACTCGCGAAGAACGTGCGCATGCCGGGCTTCCGCCCGGGCAAGGTGCCGCTCAAGATGGTCGCGCAACAATACGCGGGCCAGGTCGAGGCCGAAGTGCTGAGCGACAAGATTGGCCAGGAGTTCTTCGAAGTCAGCCGCGCGGAAAACCTGCGCGTGGCCGGCCAGCCGAGCTTCGCACCGAAGGCGGAAGCCGCTGCCGACGCGTACGCATTCGACGCGACGTTCGAGGTGTACCCGGACGTCACGATCGGCGATCTGGCGACGGTCGAAGTCGAGCGCTCGACCACCACGATCGGCGACGCCGAAATCGACCGCACGCTGGACATCCTGCGCAAGCAGCGCGTCCACTTCCACGATCGCGGCGAAGCCGGCGAGCACGGTGACGGCGGCGCCGAGAAGGCAGCCCAGAACGGCGACCGCGTGACGGTCGACTTCGTCGGCAAGATCGACGACGTCGCGTTCCCGGGCGGCACGGTCGAAGATTTCCCGTTCGTGCTCGGCGAAGGCCGCATGCTGCCGGAATTCGAACAGGCCGCACTGGGCCTGACGGTCGGTGAAGCGCGCGAATTCGACCTGACGTTCCCCGAGGATTACCACGGCAAGGACGTCGCCGGCAAAACCGCGAAGTTCACGGTCACGCTGAAGAAGGTCGAATGGCCGCATCTGCCGGAAATCGACGGCGAATTCGCCAAGACGCTCGGCATCGAAGACGGCGACACCGCCAAGATGCGCAACGAGATCAAGGAAAACCTCGAACGCGAAGCCAAGCGCCGCACGCAATCGCTCGTCAAGAACCAGGTCATGGACGCCGTCCTGAAGATCTCGGAACTGGACGTGCCGAATGCACTAGTCGAGCAGGATCAGCAGCGCCTCGTCGAAATGGCGCGTCAGGATCTGGCGCAACGCGGCGTGCCGAACGCCGAGAACGCACCGATCCCGGTCGAAATGTTCAAGGAACAAGCCGACCGCCGCGTCAAGCTGGGCCTGGTGATCGCCGAGCTGGTCAAGGCCAACGGCCTGGAAGCGAAGCCAGAACAGATCCGTGCCGAAGTCGACGAGTTCGCCAAGAGCTACGAAGACCCGAAGGAAGTGGTCCGCTGGTATTATTCGAACCAGCTGCGTCTGGCCGAAATGGAAGCGTTCGTCGTTGAAAGCAACGTCGTCGACTTCGTGCTCGGCAAGGCGAAGGTGACGGACAAGGAAGTGAGCTTCGAGGCACTGGCCAGCGCATCCGCGCAGGCTTAAGCGTCGTTTCAGCGGCGTGCCGGCTGTCGGAGCGACGGCCCGCGCGCCGTTTTTACGTCGGCGTCCGGGCCGGTGGCGCGATCGCTTCGCGCCACCGGCGCTTTCTTCCGTTCAATATTCATTTCGGACAAGGCTCATTGCATGATCAATCGCGCTGAATTGCTGGACACGCTGGCTTCCCATGCTCCGCAGGATTTCGAGACGAAGGCGCTCGGCCTTGTGCCGATCGTGGTCGAAACGAGCGGTCGCGGCGAGCGTTCGTACGACATCTACTCGCGTCTGCTCAAGGAGCGGATCGTGTTCATGGTCGGCGAAGTGAACGACCAGACTGCCACCCTCGTGGTCGCGCAGCTGCTGTTCCTCGAAAGCGAGAATCCGGACAAGGACATCAGCCTGTATATCAACAGCCCCGGCGGTTCCGTGTCGGCGGGCCTGGCGATCTACGACACGATGCAGTTCATCAAGCCGGACGTCTCGACGCTGTGCATGGGCCTCGCGGCCAGCATGGGCGCGTTCCTGCTGTCGTCGGGTGCGAAGGGCAAGCGTTATGCGCTGCCGAATGCCCGCGTGATGATTCACCAGCCGCTGGGCGGCGCACGCGGTCAGGCGTCGGACATCGAAATCCAGGCGCGCGAAATTCTGTACCTGCGCGAACGCCTGAACAAGATCCTCGCCGAGAACACCGGGCAGGACGTCGAACGCATCGCGCGCGACACGGATCGTGATAATTTCATGTCCAGCGACGACGCGAAGGCCTACGGCCTGATCGACCACGTCACGGCGAAGCGTCCGTAAGTCAGCAAACGGGGTGCCGCCCCAAATGGGACAGCCCCCGCGCCTCGAGCATCTGCGGCAAGACCAGCGCGGCTGGCCAATACCCATGACGGCGTCATGGGCGGTCGGCCAAACGGCGTATCATGTAACTCGCGTGTCCGGAGGCTCATACATCCATGGCGGACAAAAAAGGTTCGAACAGCGAAAAGCTGTTGTATTGCTCGTTTTGCGGGAAAAGCCAGCATGAGGTGAAGAAACTCATCGCGGGCCCGTCGGTGTTCATCTGCGATGAATGCATCGACCTCTGCAACGAGATCATTCGCGACGAAGCAGCCGCATCCGGGGTCGAAGCCAGTCTGTCGAAATCGGACTTGCCGAGCCCGCAGGAAATTCGCGAGATTCTTGATCAGTACGTGATCGGGCAGGAGCGCGCGAAGAAGATCCTCGCGGTGGCCGTCTACAATCACTACAAACGTCTCAAGCATCTCGACAAGAAGGACGATGTCGAGCTGTCCAAGAGCAACATCCTGCTGATCGGGCCGACCGGCTCGGGCAAGACGCTGCTCGCGCAAACCCTCGCGCGCCTGCTGAACGTGCCGTTCGTGATCGCCGACGCGACCACGCTGACCGAAGCGGGCTACGTGGGCGAGGACGTCGAAAACATCATCCAGAAGCTGCTGCAGAACTGCAATTACGAAGTCGACAAGGCGCAGCGCGGAATTGTCTACATCGACGAAATCGACAAGATCAGCCGCAAGTCGGACAACCCGTCGATCACGCGCGACGTGTCGGGCGAGGGCGTGCAGCAGGCGCTGCTGAAGCTCGTCGAAGGCACGATGGCGTCGGTGCCGCCGCAAGGCGGGCGCAAGCACCCGAATCAGGATTTCATCCAGGTCGATACGACCAACATCCTGTTCATCTGCGGTGGCGCGTTCGACGGCCTCGAGAAGGTCATCACCGATCGTACCGAGAAAACCGGTATCGGCTTCGGCGCGTCGGTGAAGAGCAAGCAGGAACGCGATTCGGGCGAAGTGCTGCGCGAAACGGAACCGGAAGATCTGATCAAATTCGGGTTGATCCCCGAATTGATCGGCCGCCTGCCGGTGGTCGCCACGCTCGGCAAGCTCGACGAAGAAGCGCTGATGACGATTCTCGTCGAACCGAAGAACGCACTGGTCAAGCAATACCAGAAGCTGTTCGCGATGGAACGCGTGGAGCTGGAGTTGCGCCCCGATGCGCTGCAGGCCGTGGCCCGTAAGGCCATTCGCCGCAAGACCGGTGCGCGCGGTTTGCGCTCGATCATCGAACAGGCGTTGCTCGAAGTGATGTACGAATTGCCGACGCTCAAGGGCGTCAGCAAGGTCATCATCGACGACAACGTGATCGATGGCGACGGCAAGCCACTCCTGATCTACGAGGACGCGCCAAAAGTGGCGGGTTCGAATTGATCGGCTTGACTGTCTGAAAGAGCAAAAAAGCCGTTCATGGCGTCGTGAACGGCTTTTTTTCGTTTAGGGAAACGCTGATTTATTCGACTCGGCGGTCATCTCTGGCGTAGCCGAGGACGTTGTAGAAGACAGTTCACGGAACGAAGCCACGACGATGAAACGGCAGATGAGCTTTGCGGAAGCAGAAAGCGCGGGCAAGAAGCGCGTGACCAGGCGTCAGCGTTTCCTGGAC
>WNEB01000184.1 GCA_009914575.1 Burkholderia gladioli | reverse complement strand
AATTGCCCGTGACGGTCGTCGAGAATGGAAGCAAGACAGTGGCTACCACCGGCGATCGCTTGCCGAGAATGCGATGTATCGGTTCAAGACCCTCACCGGCAACTGTCTCTGGGCGCGTCACATCGACTCGCAGGCGACCGAGGTCTCCGTTCGCGTCGGCGTCATCAACCGTATGGCGGACCTCGCTCGTCCGCAATCCGTTCGTATCGCCTGAAATTATGCCGGTCGATGCTATTGCATCCTCACACTCGATTTATGCAACAACGCCTTGGGGCGGGGGCTAGGGGTGGGAAGATACCGTTTTGCGACGTAGGTTTTCGTACCCCGGCGGCCATTTTACCCACTCAAATTTCAAGAGAGCCGAAAATGACACATGTGCGACGGCGCGGCAATCGTGCGGATCGGCGCGCGGTGCGGGCGGAAGGGGAGGCAGGCGGGGAGGCGATTCAGCGGGGGCCGGCGGCCCCCGCGCTTATTCGATGTCGGTGACCCATGCGCCGAACCACTCGCTCGGGTTGGCGATTTCGTCCTGCGCGGCCACTAGTTCGAGCTCGTAGCGCCGCGCGTCGTAGGTGGCCTTGACCACCGCGTGCACGGCCGCGAGCGTGTGCTCGAACGCGGCGCGGATCGAATCGCCGCGCAGCCGGCGCGCCACGAACACGGCGCTGGTCAGGTCGCCGACGCCGACCGGATGGCGCGGAAACGCATAGAGCGGGCGCTGGCCGATCCAGGCTTCGTGCTCGGTCACGGCGAGCATGTTGAAGCGGTCGGTCGGGCTGTTGCGGTCGTGCAGATGCTTGACGAGGATCACCTTCGGGCCGCGCCGGATGATCTCGCGGCACGCGTCCACCGCCTCGCGCACGGTTTCCACGCGCCGCCCGGCCAGCTTCTGCAGCTCGCTGTGGTTCGGCGCCATGCCGTCGGCCAGGCCCGGCAGCTCGCTGACGATGAACTCCTCGACGCCCGGCTCGGGCCGGATGCCGCCCGTCTGGCCCATCGCCGGATCGCAGAAATACCAGGCGTTCGGGTTCATCGACTTGACGGTGCGCACGATGTCGACCGCCGCGTGCGCCTGCGCGGGCGAGCCGAGAAAGCCGGACAGCACCGCATCGCAGCGCTTGAGTGCGCCGATCGCGGCGATGCCGTCCACCAGCTGCTCGAGCTTCGGCGCATCGACCGCGCTGCCGGCCCAGTGGCCGTACTGCATGTGGTTGGAGAGCTGGGCGGTGTTGAGCGGCCAGACGTTGACGCCGAGCCGCTGCATCGGGAACACGGCGGCGCTGTTGCCGGCATGTCCGTAGATCACGTGCGACTGGATGCTGAGGACATTTTTCATGGTCGGCGGATCGTCGCGGTGAGGTCTACGAACGATACCAAAAGTCGCTGCCGCGCGGAAATACGCGGTAAACAAGCGCGCCGTCGCGCGTCACGGCAGCGCCGGCCTGCCGATCGTAGAATTGCGGCGGCGCCGCGCGCCGCCCCGTCCATCCTTCCGGTAGCCCCGATGTTCCCGAACCGCACGATCCCGATCCCGCGCCCGGCCGCCTTCATCGTCGCGGCCTGCGCGGCGGCTGCCGCGGCCGGCGCCGGTCAGGCCGCGGGCCTCGCGCCGCCGCCGACCGTGGCGGCGAGCGTGGCCTTGCCTGCGCTGCCGGCGGCCGACGACGACGGCCCGGCCTACGGCCCCGAACTCGAAGGCTTCGACTATCCGTACCCGGTGCATCGCTACACGTTCGCATCGCAGCGCGAAACGCTGCAGATGGCCTATCTCGACGTGAAGCCCGCGCATCCGAACGGTCGCGCGGCGGTGCTGCTCGACCGGAATTTCTGCGCGGCCCCCTGGGAAGGCTCGATCGCGGCGCTGACGCAGGCCGGCTATCGCGTGATCGCGCCCGACCAGATCGGCTTCTGCAAGTCCACCAAGCCCGCGCATTATCAGTACACGTTCCAGCAACTGGCGCACAACACGCACGCGCTGCTCGAATCGATCGGCGTGAAGGATCCGGTCGTGATCGGCCATTCGACGGGCGGCATGCTAGCGGTGCGCTACGCGCTGATGTATCCGAAGCAGACGCATCGGCTCGTGCTGCTCGACCCGATGGGGCTGGAGGACGGCAAGGCGCTCGGCGTGCCGCCGCTGACCGCCGACTACTGGTACGCGCGGGCGCTGAAAACGACCGGCGAGAGCGTGCGCCGCTACGAGCAGACGGCTTATTACGCGGGCGAGTGGTCGCCCGATTTCGAGCGCTGGGTGCAGATGCAGGCGGGGATGGTGCGCGGGGCGGGGCGCGAGAGCGTGGCGTGTAACGCGGCGCTGTTCGACGACATGAGCTTCACGCAGCCGGGGCTCTACGAGTTCGGGCAGTTGCGCGTGCCGACGCTGCTGGTGATCGGCGGCAAGGACACCGCCGCGATCGGCAAGGACGCCGCGCCGCCCGACCTGCACGCGAAGCTCGGCCGCTATGCCGAACTGGGCAGGCGCGCGCAGGCCGCGATTCCGGGCGCGACGCTGATCGAATTCGCGTCGCTGGGGCATGCGCCGCAGATGCAGGATCCGGCGGTCGTGCACAAGGCGCTGCTGGCGTGGCTGGCGGCGCCCGCTTCGGCCTCGGCGTCGGCGCGCGCCGCGCAGTAGCGAACGCCCGCCCTCAGCCTTCCGACGCCAGTTCGTCGCGCACCTGCGCCGTGATCTCGTAAGAGCGCACACGCGCGGCGTGATCGTAGATCTGCGCGGCCACCACCAGTTCGTCGGCGCCGGTTTGCGCGATCAGGCGGCGCAGCCGCTCGCGCACCGTGTCGCGCGAGCCGACCGCCGCGAACGACAGCGCATGTCCCACGTTCGCCAGCTCGAATTCGTTGGCCTCGAGCGCCTCGACCGGCGGCGGCAGCTTGCCCGGCGTGCCGCGCCGCAGGTTCAGGAACTGCTGCTGCAGCGACGTGAACAGCAACCGCGCCTCGTCGTCCGTCTCGGTCGCGAACACGTTGACGCCGACGACCACCGCATACGGCTTGTCGAGCGTCGCCGACGGCCGGAACTGCGCGCGATACACCTCCAGAGCGCGCATCAGTTAATCGGGCGCGAAGTGCGAGGCGAACGCGAACGGCAGGCCGAGCATGGCCGCCAGCTGCGCCGAAAAGAGGCTCGACCCGAGCAGCCACAGCGGCACGTTCAGGCCCGCGCCCGGCACGGCGCGCACGCGCTGGCCTTCCACCGGTTCGGCGAAATAGCGCTGCACTCCACCACGTCGTCGGGAAACGAATCGGCGCTGCTGACCATGTAGCGGCGCAGCGCGCGCGCCGTGGTCTGGTCCGTGCCCGGCGCGCGGCCGAGGCCCAGCTCGATTCGGCCCGGATACAGCGCGGCCAGCGTGCCGAACTGCTCGGCGATCACGAGCGGCGCGTGATTCGGCAGCATGATGCCGCCCGAGCCGACGCGGATCGTCTTCGTGCCGTTCGCGATGTGGCCGATCACCACCGCCGTGGCCGCGCTCGCGATGCCGGGCATGTTGTGATGCTCGGCCAGCCAGTAGCGGCGGTAATTCCAGCGCTCGGCGTGCTGCGCGAGATCGAGCGAGTTGCGGAAGGCCTGGCTGGCGTCGGCGCCCTGGGGAATCGGCGCGAGATCGAGAACGGAAAACGGGATCATGGAATGGCTTCGCAGAGTGGGGGGGCGCATCGCGACGTCGAGTGCCGCCGATTGTGCCAAACCCCCGCCAAGCCCGCTGACGCCGCCGCGATAACCCTGTCGGGCGCAGGGTAACGGCATGTGCCCGGCGGCGCGGTGCGCGTCAAGGTAGTTGTCGCCTCTGTCATGCAACTTCAGCCTGCTTACGAACCCTGATTCCGGCCTCGTGGACGATTGCGTCGCGCTCCGGGTTGAGCGCGACGGTGCCGAGCGGCGTCCAATTGCGTGTCTGGCCCGACCAGCGGGCCGGATGGCGTTCGCGGGCCGCCAGATACACTTCATGCCGTGCGGCCAGAATCGCGACATCCTCGC
>WNEB01000183.1 GCA_009914575.1 Burkholderia gladioli | reverse complement strand
ATCGGCAGTTCGACATCAAGCGTTTTTGCCCGGCGACAGAGCGTGGTGTAATTCGGCACCGGCAAGCTCGGGAAGGCCAGATCGCGCAGACCTTGGGTGAAACCTTGCAGGGCGCGCAACGTCAGTCGATAGACGGTCTTCACGCCAAGTAATGCCTGAATCAGCGTATCGCCGTATAGACACGGGCGACCACGTGTGGGTATGGCATCGGGTATTCTGGCAAGGACGGCTTCATCTACCCATATTGTTACGTTCCCCCGGTTGATCAGGCCTTCATTATAGGCCGCCCAATTCCTGACACGGTAGCGTGCCTTCGGCTCACCTTTCTTGTGTATGTCCTTGCGCATTTTCTTGTCAAAAATTAGGCAGTTACTCTGGAATCTGACTTGATAGGAGGCTGGCCCCGCGACCGTTGCGCGTAAACGTCAACGGATCTCGCTCGATTTATGCAACAACGCCGCGCCGACCATGAAAAAGCTCGCGACCGCCTTACGGTTCGCGAGCTTTTTTGCGTTCCGGCGCGCCACGCGGCGCACCGGGTTCAGCGTACGTCGCCCTTCCACATCTTCAGCAGCAGCGCGTTCGTGACCACGCTCACGCTCGAGAACGCCATCGCCGCGCCCGCGATCATCGGGTTCAGCAGCCCCGCCGCCGCGAGCGGCACGCCCACCAGGTTGTAGACGAAAGCCCAGAACAGGTTCTGACGGATCTTGCGATAGGTGCGGCGCGAGATGTCGATCGCGACCGCCACCAGCGCCGGATCGCCGCGCATCAGCGTGATGCCGGCCGTGTTCATCGCCACGTCGGTGCCGGTGGCCATCGCGATGCCGATGTCGGCGGCGGCCAGCGCCGGCGCGTCGTTGATGCCGTCGCCCACCATCGCCACCAGGCCGTCGTGCGTCGCCGCCTTCAGTTCGCCGATCACGCGCGCCTTGTCGTCTGGCAGCACCTGGCTGTGGACGTCGTCGATGCCGAGTTCGCGCGCGACGGCCGCCGCGCTGCCGCGGTTGTCGCCCGTCACCAGCACCGTGCGGATGCCGAGCGCCTGGAGCCGGGCGATGGCGTCGCGTGCGCCGGGCTTCACCGTGTCGCCGAAGCCGATCAGCGCGAGCGCGGCGCGCGGCGCGTCGAGCCGCATCAGCCACGACACCGTGTTGCCGGCCGCTTCGAGTTCGGCGGCGCGCGTGCCGACCGCGGCCGGCACGTCGATCTCCAGCTCGGCGAGCCAGCGCGTGCTGCCGATCGCGTAGCGCGTGCCGTCGACGCGCGCCTCGACGCCGCGACCGGCTACCGCCTTGGCGTCGGCGACGTTGCCGGCGCGACCGCCTGTCGCTTCGGCGTCGAACGCCGTCACCAGCGCCTGCCCCAGCGGATGTTCGCTGCGCCGCTGGATCGCGGCGGCGATGGCGAATGCGTCGTCGCGCGCCGTGCCGAGCGCCTCGAAGGCCGTGACCGACGGCTTGCCTTCGGTCAGCGCGCCGGTCTTGTCGAAGGCCGCCACGCGGGCGCGTTGCGCGAGTTCGAGCGCGAGCGCGTCCTGGATCAGCACGCCGTGCTTCGCGGCCACGCCCGTGCCGGCCATGATCGCGGTCGGCGTGGCGAGCCCGAGCGCGCACGGGCAGGCGATCACCAGCACGGCCACGGCGTTGAGGATCGCCGTTTCGGTCGGCGCGCCGGCCAGCAGCCAGCCCGCGAACGTCAGCAGCGCGATCGCGAGGATCGCCGGCACGAACACGGCGCTGACGCGGTCCACCAGGCGCTGGATCGGCGCCTTTTCGGCCTGCGCCGATTCGACCAGACGGATGATGCGCGACAGCGTGGTTTCCGCGCCGATCGCCGTGGTTTCCACCGTCAGCGCGCCTTCGGCGTTGATCGAGCCGGCCGTCACGCGGTCGCCGGCCGATTTGGCGACCGGCAGGCTTTCGCCAGTGATCAGCGATTCGTCCGCGTGCGACGCGCCTTCGACGATCGTGCCGTCTACCGGGAAGCGCTCGCCGGGCCGCACCGCGACGCGCGAGCCGACGCGCAGCGCCGACAGCGGCACCTCGCGCTCCGTGCCGTGCTCGACTAGCCGCGCGCGCTCCGGGCGCATCGCGTTCAGGGCACGGATCGCATCGGTGGTTTGCCGCTTCGCGCGCGCTTCGAGCCATTTGCCGAAGCGCACCAGCGTGACGATCACCGCCGCCGCCTCGAAATACAGATGTTCGGCGTGGCCCGGCGCGCGCAGCATTTGCCAGACGCTGAGGCCGAACGCGACCGAGGTGCCGAGCGCGACGAGCAGATCCATGTTGCCGGCGCGGGCGCGCACGGCGTGCCAGGCGGCGCGGTAGAAGCGCGCGCCGAAGCCGAACTGCACCACCGCCGCGAGCGCGAATTCGAGCGGCGCGGGCAGCGTCAACGACGCGCCGAACAGCGCGGCGAGCATCGGCGCGACGAGCGGCGCGGTCAGCACGGCCGAGCCGATCAGCAGGAGCAGATCGCGGCGGGCCTCGACCGCCTTGCGCGATTCGGCGCTGAGGCGCGAAGCCGGCGCGGCGTCCGTCGGTGCGGCGACGACCGTCGCGGTGGCGCGGTAGCCGGCCTGTTCGACGGCGGCGATCAGTTGCGCGGCGCTCAGCGATGCGTTGCCGCTGATGCTGGCGCGTTCGGTGGCGAGGTTGACCGAGGCGCGCGACACGCCGGGCACCTGCGCGAGCGCTTTTTCGACGCGGCTGGAGCAGGACGCGCAGGTCATGCCGCCGATGTCGAGTTCGATCGGTTGCGCCGCCGGGGTGGCGGTCGGGGCGGCGTCGGCGGCTTGATCGGAGGTGGCGCGATAACCGGCCTGTTCGACGGTGGCGATCAGTTGCGCGGCGCTCAGCGACGCATTGCCGCTGATGCTGGCGCGTTCGGTGGCGAGGTTGACCGAGGCGCGCGACACGCCGGGTACCTGCGCGAGCGCTTTTTCGACGCGGCTGGAGCAGGACGCGCAGGTCATGCCGCCGATATCGAGCTCGATCGTCTTCGTGGAAGGCGCTTCGGCGGCGGGCGCGACGCTCGCGCCCGGCTTCGGGCGCGGCTTCGGCATCGGCACGAACGCGACGGCAACCGGCGCGGGCGCGGGTTTCGGCGGCTCGGTGTCGATTGCGGGCGCTGCCTCGACCGCTTCGATCTTATCGACTCGCTTTGCCGGATAGCCTGCGGTGGTGACGGCGTCGATCAACGTCTGCACATCGGTTTCAGCACCGGGAGCGAGCTCGACGGTGACTTGCGAGGCAGCCAGATCGACTTTCGCCTGCGCCACGCCTGGGACTTCCGCGAGCGCCTTCTCGACGCGACGTGCACAGCCGCCGCAGGTCATGCCGCTCACGTTGAGCGTGACAGGTGCCGGAGCGATTTGCGAAGCGGGATAACCGGCTGTTGTGGCGGCATCGATCAGCGTCTGGATTCCGGTGTCGGCGCCGGGAGCCAATTCGACGGTGACTTGCGAGGCAGCCAGATCGACCTTCGCCTGTGCCACGCCCGGGACTTCCGCGAGCGCCTTTTCGACGCGGCGTGCACAGCCGCCGCAAGTCATGCCGCTGACATCGAGCGTCACCGAAGTCGGCGCGGCGGGCGCGACCACCCGCCCCCGCACCTCGGCCCGATATCCGGTCGCCGTTACCGCCTCGACCAGCTGCGCGGCCTCGACCTCCGGCGACGCGCTGACCGTGGCGGAACGGTTCGCCAGATCGACTTGCGCGGCATGCACGCCCGGCACGTCGGCCAGCGCTTTTTCGACGCGGCGCGCGCAGCCGCCGCAGGTCATGCCTTCGACGCCCAGCTCGGTGGTGTCGAAGGCAGCGGGTTGGGACAGGTCGTTCATCGTGAAATCCGGTCAAGCGCGACCGAAGCCGACAATGACCGAAGTATTGTAGCGGATCCGGTTGTTTAGACACGGTTTTGCGATCAGGCCGCGAACTTCAAGAGGCTGGCCTGACGGGCTTCGAGAGGTGATTTGAAGCCCAGTTTCTCGAGGCGCCATTCGCGATTGTATCGATCCTTGAACGCGACGACGGCAGCCCGTA
>WNEB01000182.1 GCA_009914575.1 Burkholderia gladioli | reverse complement strand
CGCGCGCCCTGTTGGATCAGCTCGTCGAGCACGCTCTTCGTTTCTGCTTTACTGCTGGTCGCTTCTTTCGTAGTCTTCTTCATGGTGGCTGGTTTCCGGATCACTCAGGGTTCGCTGGTTGTGCTCATGACAAGCAACATTCTCAGCTAAACCGCCACCGCCTTCTCAAATTCCCGTCGCGACCGCCGTACACCAGATTCGACAATAGCTCTGGCGCGGGGAGTGATCCCCACAACGACGCCGGATAGATTTAAACAAGCCAACCACAGCATCGAAGATCAGTGTTGCAAAAACGGGGGCGACCATAGATTTTTTCAGGGTGCGTGCGATGGGCGGCGACACCGCCGCGCTCAGTCGCGCGAGGCGCGGCGCAGGATGCGCTGCAGGTAGGCGTCGGTATCGGGCGGCGTATTGGTGCGCTGCGCTTCCCAGATCGTCTCGCCGAGGCATTCCATGATCGCGTGCTGCGCGTCGTGCGCCGACGGCAGGCGCGCGGCCAGCTTCTCGTGCGCGGCGCGGATGCCCGGCGGCTGGTCGATCGACAACTGCTCGCTGATCGCCAGATGCATCGACAGATGCAGGAACGGATTGGTGCGGTCGGCTTCGGGCGGGTATTCGCGGGCGCCGGCTTCGGTATCGTCGTCGAGCTCCGCGTGATATTCGGGGTGCTCGACGATCCAGTCGGCGGCGATCGCCTCCAGCGGCGTGAGAATTTCGCCATGGCGCTGTTTGCGGCGGGCGTCGATGAAGAAGCGACGCACTTCGTCGCGGCTCGGATTGAACATGATTCGGGGACTCTGGCGGGCGGTCGACGTGCCGCGAAAGCGGCCATTCTACGCCGCCGCCGCGCGCGCTGCCGGGCCGGGCTGCGCGCTTTCCTGAATACCGAGCGCGCGCGGCGCTCGCTAGAATCGCCGGCTGGCCGTTCAGCGCTTCCACCGTGGTTCCGCCCCTACAGGTTAGCTCATGAGCACCGTCGCCGCGCAGGCTTCGCCGTCCACCGCCGTTCGCGGCGCCCTGATCGTCGCGCTGTCGGCCGCCGCGTTCGGCGCGATGGCGATCTTCGGCCGCTATGCGTACGCGGGCGGCGTCGACTAGGCCTGCTGATCTTCCGCTTCGGCGTCGGCGGCGCGCTGCTGGCCCTGATCGCCTGGCGCCGCGGCGTGTCATGGCCCGGCGGGCGCACCTGCGCGCGGATCGCGGCGATGGGCGCGATCGGCTACGTCGGCCAGTCGTTCTGCTATTTCACTGCACTGCAGCATGCGCAGGCCAGCCTGGTCGCGCTGCTGCTGTATCTGTATCCGGCGTTCGTCACGCTGCTGGCGGCCTGGCGGCCTGGCGGCCTGGCGGCCTGGCGGCTCGGCGAGCGGCTCACGCGCATGAAGGCGATGGCGCTGGTGCTGTGCGTGGCCGGCTCGGCGCTGATGGTCGGCGGCGGGCACGGCGAGCCGCTCGGCATCGCGCTGTCGCTGGCCGCCGCCGTCATCTACTCGCTCTACATCGTGGCCGGCGCGCGCGCCACGCGCGGCGTCGATCCGCTCGCCACCACGGCGATCATCTGCCTGGCCGCCGCGGCGATGTTCGTGCTGATCGCGCTCGTGCGGCTGGCCGCGTTCGGCGTCGCGCCGCATTGGCCGCATGCCGAGGCGAGCTGGTTCGCGCTGCTCGGCATCGCGCTGGTGTCGACGGTCGGCGCGATGCTCGCGTTCTTCGCCGGGCTCGCGCTGCTCGGCGCGGCGCGCACCTCGATGCTGTCGACGCTGGAGCCGGTCGTCACGGTCGCGCTGGCCGCGCTGCTGTTCGGCGAGGCGCTGTCGCCGATGCAGTGGGCCGGCGGCGTGGCGGTGCTGACTGCCGTGCTGTGGCTCGTGAAGGCGGGCGGCAAGGCCGACGACGCGACCACGGCGACGGCCAACGCATGACAACGGCTCGGACTGCGAAACAATCGTCGCGATTCTGCCCGTCGACGCAAAAACGGCGACCGAAGCCGCCGCGCACGGGCTAATGTTTCGCGCTGCGAACGATTTACTCGAGCGGCGCCGGCGTCTTGGGACGGAATTCGCAGAGCGGCTCGATCGCGCAATGCCAGCACTCGGGCCGGCGCGCCTTGCACACGTAGCGGCCGTGCAGGATCAGCCAGTGATGCGCGTCCTGCAGGAATTCGGCCGGCGTAAATTTCTCCAGCCCCGCCTCGACGGCGCGCACGTCCTTGCCGGGCGCGAGCCCGGTGCGGTTGGCGACGCGGAAGATATGCGTATCGACGGCGATGGTCGGCTGCCCGAACGCGGTGTTCAACACCACGTTGGCCGTCTTGCGGCCCACGCCGGGCAGGCCCTCGAGCGCCTCTCGATCGGTCGGCACCTCGCCGCCGTATCGATAGAGCAGGATCCGGCAGGTCGCCACGACGTTCTTCGCCTTGGTCTTGTACAGCCCGATCGTCTTGATGTATTCGGTCACGCCGGCCTCGCCGAGCGCGAGGATCTGCGCGGGCGTGTTCGCCACCGGAAACATCTTGCGCATCGCCTTGTTGACCGACACGTCGGTGGCCTGCGCCGACAGCAGCACCGCGATCAGGAGTTCGAACGGCGTGGTGTATTCGAGCTCGGTGGTCGGATGCGGATTCAGGCTTTGCAGCGTCTCGTAGATCGCGCGTCGTTTGTTGGCGTTCATTCGGTGCGGGGCGGAGTGGCCGGCGGTTCGTCGCCGGGGGGCGCGTCGCGCGCGGCGGCGGCCTGACGTTCGGCCTCGATGCGCTTGCGGCGCGCTTCGGCGGCGTCGATCTGCGCCTGCACGGCCGGGCTGACGTTGTCGGTGTTCTTCGGCGCGCTGCCGCTCGCGGCCAGTTCTTCCTTCTTCTTGCGCGCGCGCTCCAGCGCGGCGGCGATGATCGCGCGCTTCTTCGCTTCCGGATCGTCGGCGGCTTGCGGCGCGGCGGCATTCGCCTCGGCGGCGGGGGCCGCCTCGGCCCCCGCCGCCGCGCTCGCCGCACGGCGGGCCGCCGCGCGCGCTTCCGCGGCTTCGCGGGCGCGTTGCTGGCGCGCCAGGCGCTGGTCGTGGCGCGCGCGCGCGCCGTCGGCCTGCTGCTGGGTCCAGGCATCCCAGCCGGTGCGCTCGCCGGTGACGGGGATCATGTCGATGCAATCGACCGGGCAGGGCGGCACGCACAGGTCGCAGCCGGTGCATAGCTCGGCAATCACGGTATGCATCTGCTTGGGCGCGCCGACGATCGCGTCGACCGGGCAGGCCTGCATGCACAGCGTGCAGCCGATGCAGAGCTGTTCGTCGATCACGGCGAGCGGTCGCGGGCGCTCCTCGCCATGCTCGACGGCGAGCGGAATCACGGGCTTGCCGAGCAGCGCGGCGAGCCGTTCGATGCCTTCATGGCCGCCGGGCGGGCACTGGTTGTAGCCGACCGCGCCGTTGGCGATTGCCTCGGCGTAGGGGCGGCAGCCTTCGTAGCCGCACTTCGTGCATTGCGTCTGGGGGAGCAGATCTTCGATGCGATCCGCGAGTTGTTTGATGTCGGTCACGGTGACGGCGGGGGCGGCGCGCGCCGGGGGAAGGGCGTTTCAGCGCGGCCCGCAGGGTTCGGCAAAGTGCAATTATCGCCGATTTCCCGCCTTGCGCTCGGCTGCGCCTATGCGCATAATCAAGGCGCATTTTTTGCTCGACCGCTGCAGGGCGCGGTCGCCTGTCCGGTCGGTGCGGCCCCCGGTGCCGGATGCGGATCGAACGCCCCGGCGATGCCGACTGAATCACGCGAATCACGCGGGCCCAATCACATGACTCAGCCGAAAATCAAAAGAGACCCGGAAGGAACCCGGCGCCGCATCCTGCTGGCCGCCGCAGAAGAATTCGCCAGCGGCGGCCTGTCCGGCGCGCGCGTCGACCAGATCGCCCGCCGCGCCGAAACCAACGAACGGATGCTGTGATCTTGCCCCCGTTTCACGGACACCCCTATAAGCGATTAACTATCGCAATAGGAGGTGGACGATGACCAAGAGCAAGGCAGGCAGAAAGGGGCAGGAGTTCAGCCTGGAGTTCAGGCAGCAGGCACTGTTGCGA